>CAJXGD010000021.1 GCA_913053845.1 uncultured bacterium
TGCTGCTCAGCCTGCCGCTCTTCTACGGCTATCTGCACTATCTCCTGGGCCGGCTTTAGGGGGGGGGTCTCAAGCAGACCGCTGATCCAAATCCGGCGCAGCGAGCAGTGCCTTCAGATCCACCAAGTGTAGCAGGGGACCTTCGCCTGCGATAGCGCTGCGCGCCCGGCGCTTCAGCCTCTCAGTAAAGCCGGAGCTGGCAAAAAGCAGCAGTGAGCGGACCGGAGCGGGCGCCGGCCGCAGTTGGGCGATACGCGCTTGCAATAGCTTGAGCGTTCGCTCTCCCAGCGGCCGCCGGGTCCATTTGCATTCTCCAAAGGACCAACTCCGATCCAAATGCTCGATCACAATGTCCAAATCGAACTCTGCGCCCCAATGGCGGCCCACCCGCCGAACCGACTCCTCACCCAACTCTCCTCCGTAGCGGCGGATGAACTCCCGACAGACCTCCTCAAAGACGCCTCCCAGGTAAGTATCGAGCTGTGGGGCGATGAAGCGCTGATAGACGAGCGTCCCGGCGCCGGCCTCGACCAAGCTGAGGTGCGGCTGGAGGAAACGAAACCAGAACTGTAGGAAGGGGTCGGCCACCCGATAGCGTCCCTTCTTACTGCGCTCAGGAGCGCGCTCCAGTGGCGAGACCTCGCGCGCGACCAGAGCCAGTCCGCGCAGCACGTTAAGGTATTTAGAAGCCACCTGGACGGTGAGTCCCGCCCGCTGGGCGATCTGATTCAGTCGAGTACAGCCGGAAGCGATAGCCCCCAAGAGAGCCATATAGGTCTTAGGATCTCGCAGCTCCATCTGCAAGAGAAAGTGCGGTTCCTCATAGAGAAAACCCTGAACACTGAGGGCCTCGCGCAGCAGGTTCTGACGCAATGAACGGTGGGGATCGAAACGCTGCAAATAGGCGGGCATACCACCTAGCATCCCATAGGCCATTAACTGTTGGCGCGCCGAATACTGGGGAAAGAACTGCGCTGCATCGCGGAAACTCAAGGGGCGAAGCTGAAGTTGAGCGGTGCGCCGCCCATAGAGAGGAGCTCGCTGGGCTAGCAGTTCTCGTTCCATAAAGCTCACTTGTGAGCCGCAGAGCACTAGAAATAGTTGAGTATGACGCCCTTGCAGATCCCAGAAGCGCTGCAGCAGGGAGGGTAGGGCCGCTTGAGCCTCACAGAGATAGGGGAATTCGTCTAGGACCACCAACAGCCGTTCACCCTCCGCCTTTTGAGCCAAATAACTCCAGGCGCTCTCCCATTCGGTGAAGGTGAGATGGGCCAGCAGAGGGTCGTCGAAGGTGCTACGCAACTGCTGGGAGAACTGACGCAACTGTTCAGTCTTGGTCACCTGAGCGGCCAAGAAGTAGAGGGCACGCTTCCCTTGAGCGAATCTTAGGAGCAACTCAGTCTTGCCCACCCGGCGGCGCCCGTAGACGATGACTAGCTCAGACACTTCTGAGCGCCAGCGGCTTTCCAGGTCTGCTAATTCGCTCGCTCGATCGATGAAGATTGTCATTCTACTCGTAAGTATTATACTCTAAAGTAGAATATGTGCCAAGCTCTGCCTGTCCAGCTCATTGCTCTTCCCGCAGCCGGTACTTCTGAATCTTGCCCGAACCGGTCTTGGGCAGGGTCTTGACGAACTCGATCTGGCGGGGATGCTTGTAGGCGGAAAGCTGATCCAGGCAGTACTGCTGCATATCGGCCGCCAACTTCTCCGTGCCACCGACGCCTGGCTTGAGCAGCACATAAGCCTTGACCGTCTCACCCTTACGCTCATCGGGTATGCCGACCACGGCGCATTCGGCCACGTCCGGATGCTCGTAGAGCACCTTCTCTACCTCCTTGGGAAAGACCTTCAGGCCGGCCACGTTGATCATGTCTTTAATGCGATCCACGATGTGATAGTAACCCTCCTCGTCCAGTTGGGCCAGGTCGCCGGTGTGAAAGAAACCGTCAGGATCGATCGCCTGACGGGTGGCTTCGGGGTTATTGTGATAGCCTTGCATCACCATCGGGCCCCGCACCAGCAGTTCTCCGGTCTGGCCGGGTGGCAGCGCTTGGCCCTGATCGTCAACGATCTTACATTCGGCACCGGGAATGGGCCAGCCAATGGTGCCCGGCTTGCGATGGGGAGCGGCCAGATTGGTGTGGGTCACCGGTGAGGTCTCGGTCAGGCCGTAGCCCTCGTAGATGGGCACGCCGAAGCGCTCCTCAAAAGCTTCCATGACTGCCACAGGAAGGCGCGCCCCACCGGAGCTGCACAGTTTCAGTGAGGAGAGATCGTACTCCTTGCTGCGAGGGTGATGAAGCAGATCTATGTAGATGGTTGGCACAGCCAGAAAGTCGCTGATCTGCTCCGCTTGGATCAGGCGCAGCGCTTCACGCGCATCCCAGCGCAGCATGGGATAGATCGTCGCCCCGCGCGCCAAGGGAGTGAGCATCAGCACGGTCATCCCGGTGATGTGATACATGGGGATGGGCACCAGTAGGCGGTCTTCTTCTGCAGCCGGGCCCTTTTGATCGTAGAGCTGGGAGACGGTCTTGATATTGGAGCTTAAGTTGCCGTGGCTGAGCAGCACCCCTTTGGGTCGGCCGGTGGTGCCACTGGTATAGGGCAAGAGAGCCAGATCGTCGTCCTGACGGTCCACAAAGGTCGGTTGGCCCTTGAGCAGGTGGCGAAAACGAGGATAGCGGCTCTCACCACCGGCGGTGATGATCTGCAACTGGGGGAACTGCCGGGTGGCGGCCTCTACCTCATCGAGCACCTGGACCAGGGCCACGATCATCTTCGCCTGCGAATCTTGAAGCTGATGGGCGATCTCGCGCCGGCGCATCTGAGGGTTCATCGGAGAGGGGATGGCTCCGGCCTTGAAGATGCCCCAGATGACCACGACGAACTGGGGCAGATTCGGCAGGTCCACCGCCACCCGATCGCCGGGCCGGATGCCGCGCTCCTGCAACCCACCGGCGAAACAACTGGAGGCATCGGCCAGCTCGGCATAGCTGATCGTCTCCCCCTCGAAAGCGATCGCCGTGCGCTCGCCGTAGCGCTCGGCCGCTTCATCCAATAATTGGGCAACGTTCATCCGCATCACTCCAGATAGGGCTGAAGATCAAATTGAGTTGGTTCATAGCGCGATGATGATAAGGCAGGCCCCGGCCCAAAAGCAAGCCGCTGGGCGGTGAGAGCGCTTGACCTTTGTGGCTTGCTATGCTAGCCTAAACTCTAAAATGGGGGTTTTCCCCCAGGAGGGGGTACGAGCTGATGAGCCTCAAAACCGGGCCCTTCCGCTACCTGGAGCGGGGCAGCGGCCCGCCGGTCCTCTGGCTCCACGGCCTCTTCGGCGGCCCAGAGAATTGGACGGTAACTTTGGCACGGCTGGCCGATCGGTTCCACGGGCTGGCCCTGCAGCTCCCGGTGGACTATCAGCCCCAGCGCCGGCCGGCCGACCTTCGCTCCATCGGGCAATTGACCGAGTACGTGGCTCACTTCCTCGCGCAGCGGGGGATCGAGCGCACGATCATCGGGGGCAACTCACTCGGCGGCCAGGTGGCCCTCGACTTCTGCCTGCGCTATCCGCAGCGGGCCAGCCAACTGGTGCTCACCGGCAGCGCCGGCCTGTTCGAATATAGCCTCAGTCGGAAGATCCCACGGCCTTCGGAGCAGTTCATCCGCGAGCAGACCAGTCAAATCTTCTACGATCCAGGTTATGTCACCGATGCGCTGGTCCAAGATATTTATCGGATGCTCTCCGATCGCAACTATGTGCGCTTCTTGATCCGGGTGGCCAAGGCGACCCGCGACTACAACGTGAAGAGCGAGCTGGGGCGGCTCGGCCTGCCAACGCTGATAGTCTGGGGTCGCCAAGACCGGATTACTCCCCCGAAAGTAGCTCACGAGTTTCAAACCCACATCCGTGGGGCGCAGCTGGTCTTCATCGAGCGCTGCGGCCACTCCCCGCCGATCGAGCGCCCGGAGGAGTTCTCACAGGTGGTGCGCGACTTCCTCTGCGGCAAATCAGCCTGCGCCGACGCTTGACTCAGGGCTGCTGCGCCGTCTGTGCTGGCTGAAACCCCTGCAGCAGGCGCAGATAGTCCGCCTTGGAGGAGAGCACCAGCGTATCCTTCCCACTGAAGGTCTGTTCATAGGACTGCAGCGTCCGCCAGAAGCGATAGAAGTCCGGGTCCTGCTTATAGGCGTCGGAGAAGATTTTGAGGGCCGTGGCGTCCCCCTCGCCCTTGGTCTGATCGGCCTCTTTCTGCGCTTCGGCGATGGTAATGGTGACCTCTTTATCGGCCTCCGCTTGAATCTGGGTTGCCTGCTGCTCACCTTGCGCCCGCAGCTGAGCCGCGGTCTGCTCGCGCTCGGAGGCCATGCGCTTGTAGACCGCTTGCTCGTTGGCCTCAGGGAGATCGGCCCGCTTCACATGCACGTCGATCAGCTTCAGGCCGTAACTCTTCATCTGCGCCTGCGAGGAGCTGGTGACCTGCTGGAGATATGCTAGACGCTTGGGGGAGATGATGTCGGTCACGGTATGATCGGCCAGCACGTTGCGCACATTGGAGTAGATCACCCCATCGATCCGAAGCTGTGCCTGGACGAAGCTGCCGGCCATCGTCTTCACGAAGGCCCGGGGGTCGGTGACCTGCCAGATGACATAGTTGTCCACCACCAGACGTCGTTGGTCTTTGGTGATGATCTCCTGCGGTTTGACCGAGTAGTCCTGCAAGCGATGATCGATGTAGACCACCGACTGGAGGAAGGGCGTCTTGAGGTGCAAGCCGGGTTGGGTGACGACTTTGACTATCTTGCCGAACTGGAGCACCACGGCCACCTGAGTCTGATCCACGGTGAAGGCCGCCAGTCGGTAGCCGATGAAGACCAAAAACACCACGACCACGAAGACCACGAGAGTTTTCATGATTATTTACCCCCTTTGGGACTACTTGGCCCTTGGCCGAGCAGTTTGGAGAGATCGAGCAGGTTGAGCGTCTGGTTACCCTCGCCCGCCCCGAGGATGATCAGATTCATCTTGGGCAAGATCTGCTCCATGGCCTCGATATAGAGCCGGGTGCGGGTCACCCCTGGGTCACCGGCGCGATAAGCCTTGAGCACATCGAGAAAGCGGGCCACCGTCCCCTGAGCCAGGGCAACTTGCTGCGCCTTATAACCCTCGGCCTTGTTGATGATCTGCTGGGCTTGGCCCAGGGCTTTGGGCAATATGGTGTTCTTATATTGGTTGGCTTTGTTGATGAAGGTATCGTGATCCTGCCGGGCGCTGTTGACGTCGTCGAAGGCGGCCAGCACCTGGTCGGGAGGCCGGGCGGCCTGGATCTTGACGGTGCGAACGGCGATGCCGGTCTGATAGCGATCGAGCAGGGCCTGCAGAGACACTTGGGACTGGGAGCCGATGGCCGTGCGCTGGGTGGTGATCACCTCATCGAGCGTGCGCTTGGCCACCTCCTCACGGATGACCGCTTCGGCGGCCTGGCGGACGATCAGCTGGGGGTCAATCAGGTTGAAGGCGAACATCTGGGCGTCTTTTACCTGATATTGAACGATCGCTTCGACGTAGACGATGTTGCCGTCCCCGGTGAGCATCAGCGCCTCTTGGGGCACAGCTTGGTATTGGGGGTTGGGGGCGGGCCGGACGGTGCGGAAGCCCAGATCCTCGTTGCGCACGTTGCTGACGTTCACCAGCACCACGCTCTGAAAGGGCGCGGGCAGGTGATAGTGAAAGCCCGGTCCGATGGTTTGGGAGTAGGCACCGAAGTTCTTCACCAGAGCCACCGAGGCCGGTCCCACCTGATAGAAGCCGCTCATCAGGTAGAAGGCGGCGATGACCAAGATGATCAGCCAGCCGGTCCAACTGCCGAGTTTCCCCAGCCGTCGGCCCCACTTGCGCCAGTTCTCTTGAAAATCCCCTTCTAGGTCTTGCACGCGAATCCCTCCTCGGAATTCAGATCTGTCTGAAGCGTCAATTAAGCATTATAAGCTAACCCTCTCCGCTACACCAATGCTGAGCAGCGGGGTTGCAAGTCCCACTGATGGTCTGCTATCGTTGTGATCAGACGGATAGGGGGCCTTTGTGGACGAAGAGCAAGTTCTCATCTTGGATTTCGGCTCACAATACACGCGACTGATCGCCAAGACGGTGCGCGAGCTGGAGGTCTACTGCCAGGTCATCCCGGCTCAGAGCTCAGTAGAGCAGCTCCGCCGGCAGGCCCCCAGGGGACTGATTCTCTCCGGGGGACCGGCCAGCGTCTATGAGAAGGATGCCCCTAGGCTCGACCCGGCGCTCTATGATTTGAAAATCCCCATACTGGCCATCTGCTACGGCCTGCAGCGGGTGGCGGCCGACCGGGGCGGCCAGGTGGTGCGCGGCCGGGGGGGAGAGTATGGCCTGAGCACCTTGCAGCTGGCCGGCCCCGATCCCCTCTTTGAGGGGTTGGGCGACGACGAGCCGGTCTGGATGAGCCACGGCGACCGGGTCGAACTGCTCCCGCTGGACTACCGGTCGCTGGCCCGCTCCAGTGGAGTCCCCTATGCGGCCATTCGCAGCGCCGATGGCTTGATCTATGGGCTGCAATTTCACCCTGAAGTGGCTCAAACCCCCAAGGGCCAGACAATTCTGGCCAATTGGCTGCGAACGATCTGCGGCCTCCGGGGGCGGTGGCAGCCGGGCGAGACACTGGAGCAACGGATTGGCGCTCTGCGCCGGCAACTGGACGGCCGGCGCGCGCTGATCGCCTTCTCCGGCGGCGTGGACAGCACCGCCGCCGCCGCACTGACCCAACGGGCGATCGGCTCCCAACTGCTGCCGGTCTTCGTGGACTCCGGCCTGCTGCGCCAGGGGGACCGGCGGCACGCCGAGCAGGTGGCCGCCCGCTTAGGGCTGAGATTACAGGTAGTCGAGGCCCAGGAGCGCTTCTTCGCCGCGCTGCGCGGCCTGAGTGATCCGGAAGAGAAGCGCAAGGCGGTGGGCAAGGCGTTCATTCGCGCCTTCGAAGCCGCAGCCCACCGGCTGGAGCAGCGACAGGGGCCGATTGATATCCTGGTCCAAGGGACGATCTATTCTGACGTGATCGAGAGTGCGGGGGCATCCGGCGCCCGACGCATCAAGAGCCACCACAACGTCGGGGGACTGCCCGCCGAGATGGGGTTGGAGATCGTCGAGCCTTTGCGGGATCTCTTCAAGGACGAGGTGCGGCAGCTCGCCCTCTCCTTGGGCCTGCCCGCTGAGATCGTCTGGGAGCAACCCTTCCCCGGACCGGGTCTGGCAGTGCGCATTCTGGGCCCGGTGACCCCGGAGCGGGTGGCTTTGCTGAGACAGGCCGACGCCATCCTGCGCGAAGAGATCAAACGAGCCAAGCTAGATCGGGTGATCTGGCAATATTTTGCGGTGCTGCTGCCCGGTCGCTCCGTGGCCATCCGCGGCGACGGGCGAGGTTACGGCGAGATCGTCGCCCTGCGCGCCGTCAGCAGCCGCGAGGGGATGACCGCCGACTGGTACCCGCTGCCCTACAAGACCTTGGCCCGCATCTCCAGCCGCCTCACCAACGAACTGGACCAGATTACTCGCGTAGTTTATGATATCACTGCCAAGCCGCCGGCGACGATCGAATGGGAATAGGCCATCAGCATGAACGCCATTGGCAATGACGAAGGAGTGGGAGCAAAAGATGAGAGTTTGTCTTTATCTAGAGGCCGATGAGGCCTTCGCCAAGTCCGGCTTCAAACGGGCCTTCGAGCATCACGTCAAAGCGCTGCGCTTGCAAGGGGTCAGCGTGACCACCGATCCGGCCGCGGTGCCCTACGACCTGCTGCATCTGGAGGCCGCCGGCCCTAAGTCCTATTACTTCCTCAAACGGGCCCAGCGCGAGGGGATTCCGGTGGTGGTCCACGCCCACAGCGTCGGGGCGCACGACTTCCGCGATAGTTTCACCATGTCCAATGTGCTGGCGCCGCTCTATGAGAGCTATCTCAAATTTTTCTACGAGACCGGCGACTATATCTTCACCCCCACCGAGTTTGCCAAACGTTGCCTGCTGGGCTCCGGGATCACCCGGCCGATCGCCGTGCTGAGCAACGGCATAGACCGCGAGTGCTTCCGCTTCAGCCCCCAAAGTCGGGCCGCCACCCGCAAGCGTTTTCACCTGCAGCGCTTCACCGCCTTCTCCGCCGGTAACGTCATCCCGCGCAAAGGGGTGATCACCTTCCTGCAGGTGGCCGAGCGCCTGCCACAGTTTGACTTCATCTGGTATGGGCAGATCTGGTCTAAACTGCTGGCCTTTCATCCCGAGATGTACCAGCGGATCGAAGAGCGACCGCCCAACGTCTGTATGCCGGGCTTCGTCTCCGACACGCCGAGGGCTTTTGCCGCCGGCGACGTGCTCTTCTTCCCTTCGCATACCGAGACCCAAGGGCTGGTCATCCTGGAAGCCGCCTCGCTGGGCCTGCCGTTGGTGGTGCGCGACCTGCCCGAATATCAGGACTGGCTGATCGAGGGGGTCAACTGTCTCAAAGGTGAACACCAAAACGATTTTGTCGAGGCGCTCAGGCAGTTGTCCGAGGACGAAGGACTGCGCGCTCGGCTGAGCCAAGGGGCGCTGGAGTTGGCCCAGGCGAACGGCCTGCCACTCATCGGCCGACGGCTGGAGCAACTCTACCGCCGGGTGCTGCATCTGACTCGCACCCCGCCCCCAGCCGGCCCGACCCGGCGGCGGAAGCACCAAACGGTGAGGAGCGGGCTGGCGGAGCGGCCGGAGCACTCTGTGGAGCTTTGGCGTCTCTTCTCCTGATGATCTCGTCTGTTGACGCAAATTTGACGATTGGTTGACGATTACCGGGCAAGCTGATAGTAAGTGGCTCGGCCCTTGCCCCGCCTGGCAAGTAAACCGTTCTCTAGCAGAGGCCGGATGAGGCGATTGCCCATCTCGCGACTGATACCGAACGTCGATTGAACTTTGCCGATTGTGATCCTAGAGTTGGTTTGAAGGTACTTGAGAATTGCCATCTGTCTATCATCCAGATATATCGGACCTTTGGCCTCCTTCAACCGCCGATCCAGGCTAAGATCAAGAATGGCTCGCTTCACCTTGCCCATGCTAACGTCCACGCCTTCGGTGAAGTATTCCAACCATTCCGTGACATCTACAGTTTCGGGATCGACGGTCCGGAGAGCGGCATAGTAGCGACTCCGATCCTCATTGTAATAGTCATCCAGTGCGAAGAATCTCTTCGTATCGAACCCGCGCAGATATAGGATCAAGGTAGCCAGAGCTCTCGCCGTCCGTCCATTCCCATCTACAAACGGATGGATGCGGACCAGCTCATAGTGGGCAATCCCACTCATTAAGACGGGATATAACTCCGCGGCCTCCTCGCCGTTAAGCCAGGCCACAAAATCTCTCATCAGCTCCGGCACCTTTCCAGCCGCTGGAGGCTGGAAGACCGTCCTGCCCAATCCGTTCACGACCGCCACTGGAACCTTGCGGTAATGTCCAGACTCAGATTTATCCAGCAGTCCCTTAGTTGTCAGCCGATGAGTCTCCAGGATGATCTCCTCAGCGATTCCCCCCTCCCCGTCGTTCTCCAGTTGATCGATATATTCCAATACTCTCACATAGTTCTCGACCTCGATTTTGTCTTTTTCCCAGGCCGGTACTTCCTCGCCAGCCAAGAAGTCTTCGACCTGCTCCAGGGTCAGCCGGTTGCCCTCGATGCTCGTCGAGTGGTGAGCCATCTTGAGGATGGCTTCCTTGCGCAGTTTGATCTCCCATTGGGGCAAGATCGGGGCATTGAGGATGACCTCCCGCGCGGCGGAGATATCCGCGATGTAATTGACGATCTTGCTGGTGATCTTGAGATTGGGTTTATACATTTCCGATCCTTATAACACCATTAGACGGTCTATTTCACGATTGTCGCCCCTCTCCTTGCTGAACGACATTATATCAGCTTAGGCAGCATTTGCCAAGTGTTGCGGCGGCGCTTGATTTTAGGGTATGCGAGATATTATCATTGTCGGGGTGATAGAGGATTGGCAAAGGTAAAGCCAGGCGAACTCGCTGAAGAGCTAGCAAGGAAATTTATCAAGGAGCAGGCATACCGGATCGTCGCCGGCAGCTACAGTTGGCGCGGCCTCTTCTCCTGATGATCTCCGTAGTCATTCCGTTGCGCGATGAGGAGGAGTTCATCATCCCCTGTCTGGAGGCCTTCACCCGCCAGAGCTGGCCGGGTGAGTTCGAATTGATCGTGGTGGACAACGGCTCGCGCGATGGCTCGGTGGCCTGCATCGAGAGCTTCCGGCGGGCGCATCCCCGGCTGAGCTTGCGCCTGCTCCAGGAGGCCCAACCCGGCGCGGCGGCCGCCTCGCAGACCGGTTTTCGCGCTGCGCGCTACCCCCTGATCGCCCGCACCGATGCCGATACGCTGGTCGATCGTGATTGGCTGGCGGCCATCGCCGCCGGCTTCGCCGACCCGCAGGTGATCGCCCTTTGTGGGCGGGTGGGTTTTCATCAACCAACGCGCCTACAGCGCCTGCTTCATGTGGAAAGACTGATCGAGTTCCATCAACGGCTGCACATCGGGCTGAGGCGACCGCACTTTTGGGGCTTCAACTTCGCCGTGCGACGGGAAAAATTCTGGTCTATCGATGGGTTTAACACTCGGCTGCGCTTGGGGGAAGATCTGGACTTGGCTCTACGCCTGCAGGGAGCTTGCCGGCGGGGCGAACGCATCCGCTATGCGCCGGGGATGCGGGTCTACTCCTCGAGCCGCCGCTATCATTGGGGGCCGGACTGGCGGCAGTATACGATCGAGGGTTACCGGGCCTATTTCAACTTGGCCTGGTTGGGGCGGCAACCCGGCTGGATGTACGCACAGGATGAACGTTCCGTATCTCACTTGAGGAGGACATCTGCCCTTGAAGAAGATCTTGATCATCGCGCTGGACGGCGCCACGCTGGATCTGATTGAACCCTGGGCACAGCAAGGCCAACTGCCTCACCTGCAAGCCCTGATGGAGCAGGGAGGCTACGGCAGACTGGAGAGCGTCCTACCCCCGGTGACCGGCGCGGCCTGGGGATCATTTCAGACCGGCCTGCTGCCCGGTCGCCACGGGGTATTCGACTGGCTGACCCGTCAGGAAGGTAGCTACCGACTGAGTGTGATAGATTCGGGCCAGATACGCGGGGTGAAGCTCTGGGAGTGGCTGAGCGGGCAGGGCGCTCGCCTGGGCGTGTTAAGCGTGCCCGGCAGCTACCCAGCCCGTCCGATCAACGGCTTCATGATCACCGACCTGCTCACCCCGGCGGATCAGCCCTATATCTGGCCCTCAACCCTGCAACCGGAGCTAGAGCGGGCGATTGGCGGGCGTTATCCGGTGATGCCGGAGCACTGGCGCGGGCGCTATGAAGTGGCCTCCTGGCTGGCCGGATTGCAGCGCTCGCTGGCACAGCGGGCCAAGGCGGCGCGCTACCTGCTGCAAAGCCAGCCCTGGGACTTTTTTATGGTCCACTTCATGGAGACCGACACGGTGCAGCACCAGATGTGGCACCTACTCGACGGCCAGCCCCGGCGGCGCTATCGGGTGCGAGCCCCCCGCGGCGAGAACCCCATCCTGTCCATCTATCGCCTCGCTGATCAAGCCATCGGTGAGCTTGTGGATGCCCTGCCCAAATCACAAGAGACTACGGTGCTGGTCATCTCCGATCATGGCTTCGGGCCGCTATATTATAACTTGCACCTAAACACCTGGCTATGGCAGCAGGGCTACTTGAAATTGAAGCGCTCCTGGCCCTCGGCGCTCAAGCGGCTGGCCTTCCGGCTGGCGCTTACCCCGGAGAACCTCTATCCCTGGAATGAGCGGCTCCACCTGCTGCGGCTGGGACGGGCCTTCAAAGAGGACCAATCATATCGCCTCATGCGCCGCTTCTTCCTCTCGTCCGACAACGTGGACTGGCCGCACACCTTGGCCTACTCTTATGGCAACGTAGGTCAGATATATATAAATCGCCTGGGGCGTGAGCCCCAGGGCTGTGTGCCGGCCTGGCAGGTGCCGCGGCTGACTGAGGAGCTACTGCAGGCCTTGCGGTCCTGGCAAAATCCCTATACCGGTCAGCCGGTGGTGGCGGTGGCCTATCGCCGCGAGGAGCTCTACGGTGAGGCGGCGCTACCCACCGCGCCGGAGATCGTCTTCCTGCCCGCCGAGGGTTGCACCCCGCTGGGGCTCTCGGAGTTCCTGGCCAATCGGCCGGTGACCCAGCCGGTGGCCCACTCTGGCTGGCATCATCTGGACGGCGTACTGGTGGGACGGGGTCCGGGTCTGCGGCACGGGCGGCTGGAGGGCCTCAGGCTGCTGGACCTCTTCCCTTCTATCACCCAACTACTGGGTCTACCTACCCCGCCGGGCTTGGATGGCCAAGCCAGTGCCGGCCTGTTGCAAGGGGCTCCACTGCCGCTGGTCGCTGCCGCGCCAGATGGCACCAATGGGGCCAACCACGCGGCCCGGCCGAGCGCCCGCCAGCGCTCTAAAGCAGAGGAGGAGGAGTTGCGCGCCCGGCTGAAGGGGCTTGGTTATCTGTGAAACGCAGGCTCATCCTGGCCGGCTCGGTGCTGGGGGGAACGAGCAGCTTCGCGCTGATCATCTGGTGGGTGGGCGGGGGTAAGATATGGGGCTTGCTGGCCCGCTTGGGGCTGGTCGGCTTTCTGGCCCTCTTCGCCGATGTAGCCCTGATGATCGGCGGCTGGCTGCTGAGTTGGATCATCCTGCTGCGCGCCTACGGGCTGCGCACCCCCTGGCAGACGGTGGTGCGTGCCCGGCTGGCCGGCTATGCCGTCAGCTACCTGACCCCTTTTTCTTTCGTGGGCGGCGAGCCGGTGGCCGTCTATCTGCTGGTGAAAGAGACCGGTGAGCCGACGGACAAACTGATCGCCGTGGTCACCGTGGCCAAGTTTCTGGAAGGACTGACGCTGCTCTTCTTTCTCTATCTGGGCTCGTTCTATATGTTGTTCCGCGGGCAGTTGCCCTCGGCACTAGGCTGGGTACTGCTCGGCTCCGACCTGCTGTTAGGGCTGGCAATGGCCTTGGGAGCCTATGACTTCTGGGCCAATCGCCTCTGGGGCACCCGGATCACCATCTGGCTGAGCGGGCGGCTGGTCGGGCGGCTGCTGCCAGCGGCGGCCGCCGGCTGGGTCCGTCAGGTGGAAGAGGAGATCCATCAAGCTTTTCATCACCATTGGCGCGCGACCTTGCAGGCCGGGTTGGTCTCTTTTGCCGGGACGATCTTTCTCTATCTACGTCCGCAGGTGTTCTTCTATTTTTCGGAGCGGCTGGTCTTTTCACTCACCCAACTGGCGCTGATCTTTGCCCTGACGCTGGTGCTGACTACCTTGTTTTGGATCACTCCGGCCGGCCTGGGGGTCTTTGAGGGTGGGCAGATCGGCATCTTTGCCCTTTTTGGCCTCTCGGCCGACAAGGCGGTGGCCTTTTCCCTGGCGCTCAAGCCGCTGGAGTTGTTCTTTGTGGCGCTGGGGTTGAGCTTTCTGCTCCGCTTGGGCGCGCGACGGCTTTGGCGGGCGTGGGCCGGCTATACCCAACTGCCCCAGGATGGGCCGGGAGGCAACGAAGCCAATTAGGCCCGCCAAGCCAGCCAGTGCCAGGCCAATGAGCAAGGTGACCAAGCTGACCTGAGCGGCCGGCGGCCTGGAACTCAGCGCGGGCAACAGCGCTCCCAGCCAGGGTAGAGGCCCCAGCAGCAACGGCGCGAGTAGCGCCAGCAGCGCGGCTGCGATCGCTGCCAGCCCCCCCAGCAACAGTCCCAACAGCACGAAGGGCCCAGCCAGGTGGCGGGCGGTGAAGCCGGCCAGGTTGAGCAGCTCCAGCTCTGCCTGCCAGCCCTGCGCTATGGTGCGCAGCAGCAGGTAGACAAGGGCGATAATCAGCAATAGTAGCGCGCCCAGCGCGCCGAAGGCCCAAGAGCGCAGAGCAGGATGATCCTGCCAGAGGCGGCGGACCTGTAGCTGCTGCGGGATGATGATCGCCAGCGAGGGTGACTGGGTACGCAGACGGACCAGGAGTGCTGCCCGGTCGGCCGGACTGCGCAGTCGAAATTGCCAATAACCGTAGCGGCGGGCTTCCAGAGGCAGGGGGCGTGAGGAGGCCGCCGCCTGCTCGGGGAAGATATAGCGCACCCGCTGCACCTCCGACCAACCGCGGCTCCGCTCGTAGAACTGAGACAGCCGAGCCTGGGCGGTGGGCCGGGTGAGCGCGGCCAGCAGTTGGTCGCCGCCAGCCTGCGGCAGCGGCCCGCGGTTCAGGAAGAGCAGCGCGGCCAGCAACAGCACCTCCAGGGCCAGCAGACCGGTGAGCAGCAGAGTACCGAGCGCCAGCCGCCAGTTGAAGGAACGGAGCAACTGGCCCAGCAGGTAAAGGGTGCGGTTCATCGCCGTTGCCTCTGGGAGATCATCATCGGCCTGCTCTAGGCGGCGCTGGCAGTTCCACCAGCGGAGCGTCCAGCAGCTCCGCCGTCTTGGACAGACGGGAGGTGGCCAAGACGGTCAGTCGGCGACGCTGCTGCATCTGGCGCAGCGTCTCGAGCACCTGCCGACCCTCGGCAGGGCTCAGCCCCGAAGTGGGATCGTCAAAGAGCAGCAACAGCGGATCACTGGAGAGGGCCAACGCCAGTTGAAAGACACGCCTTTCGCCCGGAGTGAGCTCGGCCGGCGAGCGATCGCGCTGAGCGCTCAGCCCTACCGCCCGCAGCGTCCCGTTGATCCGCGGCTCCAGCTCCGCCGTCGGGCAATCCAGAGCACGCAGTCGGAAGCGCAGCAACGCGGTCAGAGTGCGCTGCAAGGGGGGCTGAGGTCGCTGGGGCACCACCCCGATCTGATAGCGTAAGCGCTGGAAGTGCTCCGGGCTGAGCCGGACAATATTGCGACCCGCTACCAAGATCTGCCCTCGCGTCGGCCACTGCTCGCGGCAAAGCAACGAGAGTAGCAGGGTCTTACCTACCCCGGCCTCCCCGACCAGACAGAGCAAGCTGCCCCGTTCCACTCGCAGGTGGAAGTCAGAGAATATCGGCTCTTTCTGCGGGGAAGCGTAGCTTAGTTCTGAGATCTGCACCATGATACCCATCAGCGATAATCTATGCCTCCTGTAGCGACTCAGCGCGCTGGGCGCAGGCGAAGCGGGGTAGACCAGTGAGGTCCTCGCCGATCAGCGGCCGGCTCAAGCCATCGCTGGCCTCCAGCAGCCGCTGCACCGCCTCGGCCTGCTCGAAGCCTATCTCCAGATAGAGCTGCCCCCCGGGATTGAGATAGCAGGGCGCCTGGGCGATGATGGCTCGCAGGCACTCCAACCCGTCCGCGCCCCCGTCCAGGGCCACGGTCGGTTCATGGCAGCGGACCTCCGGGGCCAGCCCGGCCAGCTCCTCCGAGCTGACGTAGGGCGGGTTGGAGATGATCAGGTCGAAGCGCCCACTTAGTTGGGCAAACCAATCGGAGCGCTGAAAGACGATGCGCTCGGCTACGCCGTTGAGCATCGCATTCTCCTGAGCCAGTTCCAGCGCCTCCACCGAGCTATCGCAGGCGGTGAGCTGGGCCTCAGGGCAGGCCAGGGCCAGCGCAATGGCGATCGCCCCCGTGCCGGTGCCCAGGTCGAGCGTACGGCCTAGCGGTTGTCCCTGCCGGTCGGTCAGGACCCGCTCGACGAGCTGCTCCGTCTCCGGGCGGGGAATGAGCGCCGAGCCGTTGACCCGCAGACGACAGTTATAGAACTCTACCGCACCGGTCAGATATTGCAAGGGTGTGCCACCATGGCGCAGCTTGACCAGTCGGCGAAAACTGGTGCGCTGCTCCGGGGTGAGCCGTCGGTCGGGGTGCAGATAAAGCTCGAGCCGATCCTGGTTCAGCACCTGAGCCAGCAGAATCTCCGCCTCAAAGCGCGCCGCCGCAATGCCCGCCCGGCGAAAGTAGCTGCAGGTCCAGCTAAGCACCTCCCGGATGGTCCAACGCTCCTCCAAGGTCCGATCCCCCCCTCTGGTGAAGAGTAGAGTAGCAGAAGCGTTGCCCCCGCGTCAAGCATCGGTTAAGATAGGCTGAATCACCTTTTCGAGGAGGAATGGCTCGACGGAGCGATGAAAAAGCAGGTAGCGTTGGCCGCTCGGATACTTTTCTATTTGGCTATCGCAGCTGGGGGGCTGTTGTTGATGCTGACCAAGCAGCCGCTGGCCTGGACTTGGGCCGCTAAGCCGGTGCGACTGCCGTGGCTCAATGCGCTCATTGGCGCGCTGGTGGGCGCGCTGTTGGCCCTGAGTATGGATGGGGTTAGCCGGGCGGTCAACCGACGGGTGGAGGCTGGCGAGGGACAGGTGCTGCTGGGCGGGGCGCTCTTTGGCCTGGTGGGCGCGCTCTTCGGTCTGCTGGGCTATGCGGTGCTGGCCTTGCTCTTCTCCCCCAGCCTCTGGCTGCAATTGGCTCAGGCGGCGCTGATCTTCTTCTTGACTTTCTTGGGTTTTCGCCTGGGCTATCTGCAAGACCTGCCCTGGGCAAGCTTATGGGGTAGCACAAATTCCTCACGGTCCCATACGGCCCATATCCCGGCCAAGCTGCTCGATACCAGCGTGATCATTGATGGACGCATCGGGGATTTGGCCCAGACTGGCTTCATAGATGGGGTGCTGATCACCCCGCAGTTTGTGCTGGACGAGTTGCAGAGAATAGCCGATTCGTCTGACAATCTCAGGCGACGCAAGGGGCGCCGGGGGCTAGATATCCTCGGCGAGCTGCAACGCAACCCCAAGGTGCAAGTGGAGCTGCTCAGCCGCGACTATCCGCAAGCCACCGGGGTGGATCGCAAGCTGATCCAGTTGGCCAAGGAGTTGGGGGCGGTCATCTTGACCACCGATTTCAACCTGAACAAGGTGGCCAAAGTCGAGGGAGTGCAGGTGCTCAACATCAACGAGTTGGCCAACGCCATGAAGCCACGCTTCATCCCCGGCGAGGAGTTGGAGGTTGAGGTGATAGACCGCGGCGAGGAGATCGGGCAGGGCATCGGCTATATGGATGATGGCACTATGGTGGTCATCGAGAACGGCCGGCGCTTCATCGGCAAGAAGATCCATGCGCTGGTCTCCAGCTCCTTGCAGACCGAGGCGGGCAAGATGCTCTTCGTCAGACCTAAGGGCGATGCCCAGGGGCGCTGGAACGACTGAGCTCGCTGTCCGTCCGGATGGTGACGGAAGCGAGCACCAGGCGGGTCAGCTTGGCTGGTGCAGCGGGCGTCTGGCGGCTAAATTAACCTGGCAAAGTGATCCTAGCGAACGACAAAGGAGCGATGCCCATGCCCATAACCAAGCGATGGCTCCCCTTACTGGTCAGCCTGGAATTGTTGCTGATGGTGACCGGCTTTTTCGCCTTACTGCTCAGCAGATAGTGACGGCAGCGTGGGCCAGATGAGCGCGCTGGAGCGAGTGGCGGCGGTGGTGCTGGCCGCCGGCTCAGGCCAACGGATGGGTGCTACCTTGAATAAACCCTATCTAACCTTGGGGGGTAAGCCTCTTCTCTACTATTCACTGCAGCGGCTGGCGGAGCTGAGCGCCGTCCAAGAGCTGGTGCTGGTGATACGTCCCGCCGATCAAGAACGTTGTCAGGACGACATTCTGCGGCCTTACAGCTTTCGCTTGCCCATCGAGGTTGCCCTGGGAGGCACTCTACGTCAGGACTCCACCTTGGCCGGGTTAGCAGCCTTGAGCGAGCCTCCCGATCTGGTGCTGGTCCATGATGGTGTCCGACCCTTTTTCTCCCTCCAACTGGCCGAGCGGCTGATCGAGATGGCCCGCCGGCAGCGGGCAGCCCTACCTGCCTTGTCGGTCCAAGACACGATTCGCCCGGTGAACGACGAAGGACTAGTCGGACCAGCGCTGGAGCGCCAGCGGCTGGTGCTCAGTCAGACACCACAATGCTATCAGTATGATTTACTATCTCAAGCGCTGCGACAAGCTGACGCGGCGGGGCGCAGCTTCAGCGATGAGGCGGGCGCGGTGCTGGCCCTAACCGGCGTGGCCGCGCGGCTCATCCCCGGCGAGCCGCGCAACTTTAAGATCACCACTCCGGCCGATCTGGAGCTGGCCGAAGCGCTGCTGGACCACAGCTGAGCCCTCTACCGTTTGACTCACCGACTATTTCCTGCTACTAATTAAAGAGCCATGCAAGTCCTTACCGGCACCCAGATGAAGGAGCTGGACAGCCAAGCGATCCAGAACTATGGCATTCCCAGCCTGATCCTGATGGAGAATGCCGGACGCTCGATCGCCGAGCATCTGGCCAATAGGCTGCTCGAGCTGGAGGGCCGCCGGGTCTGCCTGGTCTGCGGCAAGGGCAACAACGGTGGTGACGGTCTGGTGGTGGCGCGCCAGCTGTTGCGCCTGGGAGCCGAGGTCAGTTGCGTGGTGCTGAGCACCCCGGAGTCGCTCTCGGCCGAGACCGCCACCCAGGCGAGCATTTTGGCGGCCAGCGGCACGCCACTGCGCTATCTCAGCCGGAGCTCCGAGTTGCCGGCGCTCGAGGTGGCCCTGGCAAACTCAGAGCTGGTCATTGATGCACTCTTGGGCATAGGAGTGTCTGGCGCGCCGCGCGGCCTCTACCAACCGGCCATCGAGCTGATCAACGCCCGCGACGCTTTTACCGTCTCGGTGGACCTGCCCTCCGGCTTAGAAGCCGACAGCGGTCAGGTGTCTGGCGTCTGCGTCAAGGCCGACCTGACCGTGACGCTGGAGCTGCCCAAGCTGGGCCTGCTGCTCTACCCCGGTCGAGGCTACGTCGGCGAGCTGCTGCTGGGCGAAGTCGGCTATCCGGCCAAACTGAAGGCCGAATATGCCTCCGGGCTGGAGCAGATCGAGCGCGGCTGGGTGGCCGAGCGATTGCCCCGGCGCCGGCCGGACAGCCACAAAGGCAGCTATGGGCATGTGCTGGTGCTGGCCGGCTCGCGCGGCCTCTCAGGAGCGGCAATCTTGGCCGCCGAAGCGGCGGAGCGCTCCGGAGCGGGGCTGGTCTATCTGGGCTATCCGGAGAGCCTGGGCCCGGTGATCGAGGGCCGGCTGATCGAGGCGGTCAAGCGAGCGCTGCCCGAATCTGAGGGAGCCTTCTGCGCGGCCGCCGCCGAAGCGGCGCTGGCGCTCATCGAAGCCGACGATATTGACGTGGTCGCCTTGGGACCGGGGCTCTCACGACGGCCCGCGGCTCAGGCGTTCGTGCGACAGCTATTGCCGCAGCTCGATCGACCGCTGGTGCTGGACGCCGATGGGCTCAACCTGATCAGTCCCCTAGGGGCGCAGCAGGCATCGCTGCTGAGGGCACGTCGTGCGCCTACGGTGCTCACCCCTCATCCGGGCGAGTTCGCCCGCCTCTCCGGCCTGAGCGTGGCCCAGATCGAGGCTGACCGAGTGGGCCGAGCGCGGCAGTTTGCCAAGGAGTACGGGGTCACGCTGGTGCTCAAGGGCGTGCCCACGGTGACGGCGCTCCCCTCTGGAAAGATCCTGATCAATTCGACCGGCAACTCCGGTCTCTCCAGCGGCGGCAGCGGGGATGTGCTCACCGGGCTGATCGCCGGGCTGATCGCCCAGGGCATGGCCCCGGAGGAGGCGGCTCCTGCCGGGGTCTATCTGCACGGGGCGCTGGCCGAGCGGCTCAAAGAGCGGCTGGGCGAGCGGGGCATGATCGCTGGAGACCTGGTGAGAACCATACCGGGCGTATTAAAAAGCTTCGACTGAGGCTGGTACACGGCTGGGAATAACACCGGGGATTAAAATCCCCGGGTACGGTGAGGCGCAAAACCTCTAAGGGGTTCCAGGCCGTGAAACCTCGTGAGAGGGTTTCCCTGACGTCACGTAGCCGGGAAATTTATTCCCTCGAACTTCTTCTGTGCTTCCTTAGATAGTCCGACTCGCTGGGCCCCCTGCTCGGCCTTCCGCTTTGGCCCACCCGACCCGCCTTCGACGGTGCGTCGATTGTCAATCTAGGTTATAATCAAATCGTGGAGTGTTCGTGTCCAGCGGCGAGCATCCGCATCATGGTTCAGAAGGTGTCTGTCACATGGTTTTTCATAGCATACTCTTTGCAAAAAGTGAAGACCGTATTAAGGAAGAAACACTTGAGCCACCTGACTTTTTTGTTGATCTAAACCTTGATCAGATTATCGACGCCATCACGGCCGGCAAGCAAGAGTATAATCTAAAACCATTTTTTTACACTCCCTTGAAGGATATCGACGCGATCGAGTATCGTCATGAAATCCTGCAGGATCTTGAGAATAGAACTCTTTTTGAAAATATAAAATTATTCGCACAGAAAATGCGTGCAATACGCGAACAACTTGCTCAGGCAGAGAAGCTTTACTATAAATACCAGAAGGAAAGTTGGTTTGTGGACGCGGTGGAGGTTTATTGCGACGCCGTTAATTGCCTGGTACATGATTTATCCCTTGTCAATCTAAAATCGCGCGGCTTCTTAGCCTTCTGCGAATATATCACGAACTACGCCAAATCCGACCGTTTTACGTTACTGCTAGCGGAAACGGAGCAGCTTAAGAGCCATTTATCCGCAGTACGATATTGCCTGCTCATCAAGGGCAACAAAATCCAGGTTCGCAAATATGACTCTGAAGTTGATTATAGCGCAGAGGTGGAGAAAACATTCGAGAAGTTCAAACAGGGGGCGGTGAAAGATTACAGAGTTGAATTTCCCAATTGGCCAGACATGAACCCTGTTGAGGCGAAAATCTTAGATTTAGTTGCCCGATTGTATCCCGACGTATTCTCAAGTCTTGACAATTATTGCGTGAAACACAGCGATTATCTGGCTGAAACAATCGGCGTTTTTGACCGGGAGTTTCAATTTTACGTCGCCTATTTAGAATTTATCGCCATGTTCAAACGAGCAGGATTGAATTTCTGCTATCCCAAGGTTTCCAATACCTGCAAGGAAGTCTATGATCACGAAGGATTTGATTTGGCTCTGGCCTATAAACTTATTAGCGAAAACTCCTCCATTGTCTGCAACGATTTCTATCTGAAAGGCAAGGAGCGCATCCTTGTGGTATCCGGGCCGAACCAGGGTGGCAAAACAACCTTCGCCCGCACCTTCGGCCAACTGCATTATTTGGCCAGTATCGGCTGTCTCGTCCCGGGCAGGGAGGCGCAGCTCTTTCTGTTCAACAGACTCTTTACACATTTTGAAAAGGAAGAAAACATCAAAGATCTCCGTGGCAAACTGGAGGACGACCTGGTCCGAATTTACAGAATCCTCAACCAGGCTACACCAAACTGTATTATCATTCTGAATGAACTCTTCACATCTACTACATTGAAAGACGCGCTATCTCTGAGCAAACAGATTATGGAAAGGATAATACAATTGGATTTGTTGTGCGTTTGGACGACATTCGTAGACGAGCTGGCTTCGTTCAGCGAGAAGACCGTAAGTGTGGTCAGCACGGTAGTTCCCGAGAATCCGGCATTGCGAACATTCAAAATCGTAAGAAGGCCTGCGGACGGACTGGCATACGCCATATCAATTGCCGAAAGGTATCAACTCACATACGATCGTTTGCAGGAGCGTATCAAATCATGAAGGCTTTCCTCATGTACAAAGATCGTGATTTTGACCTCCAGCGGCAACCCCCACCGAATGAGCAAGACCTGATACAAGATCTGGAGCTAAACACGCTGTTTAACGCCATGGCACACGGCGACGAATTCTTATATGAAGTTGCAAAGAAGGCTATCTCGTTCAGTTTAGATGACCTGGATACGATACTGTATCGCCAAAATACTCTTAAGGATTGCCTGAAGAACTCTCCCATCATCAAGGCTATCTACGATATCTCGGTAGAGGCGATTGAGAATGAGAAGAAGGTTTATTGGGGTATTTTCAGCAAATATCCCTCAACGATCCTTCATAGATCTATAGAAGTGTTGCAAATGTTTGTGGGCATGCTGAAGAAACTAAAGAGTATCACCGATGAACAGGCCAATAAATTCGAGTCAGAGGGCTTCATAAGGTTCTTCTCGATGCTCAACAAAGAACTATCTGATGAGTATTTCGCCAGCATTCAAGATCATCTAAAGAAGCTGAAATTCCCCTACGGAGTTTTGATCAGTGCTGAATTGGGGAAAGGCAATAAAGGTATCCATTACATACTTCGTAAATCGGACAAACCACAGAGTTGGATACAGCAGATCTTCACCGAGAAACCCCTTGTTTACACCTTTTATATTAGCCCTCGCGATGAAAACGGTGCCAGAGCCCTGTCAGAATTACGAGACAGGGGGATCAACCTTGTTGCCAATGCGCTCATCCAGTCCACGGATCATATTGTTAGTTTTTTTACCATGTTGCGAACTGAATTGGCTTTTTACATTGGTTGTATGAATTTACATGAGCAACTTGTCCGGATGGGGGAACCGGTATCCTTTCCCCAGCCCGTGGCTCCTGACGAACGCCGGCATTCTTTCAAAAAATTATACGATGTCTGCCTGACCTTGACCAAGAAACAAAAAATCGTAGGCAACAATTTGAATGCTGACAACAAAGAACTCATGATCATTACAGGCGCTAATCAGGGCGGCAAATCGACGTTTTTGCGAAGCATAGGGTTGGTTCAATTGATGATGCAATGCGGCATGTTTGTGCCGGCTGAGTCTTTTTGTGCCAATATCTGCGACGGCCTTTTCACGCACTACAAACGGGAAGAGGACGCTGCCATGGAAAGCGGGAAGCTGGCTGAAGAACTCAGCAGAATGAGCGATATCGTCGACAATATAAGGTCAAATTCCATGTTGCTGTTTAATGAATCATTTGCCGCAACCAACGAAAGAGAAGGCTCGGAGATTGCAAGGCAGATCGTTAGCGCATTATTGGAAAAGCGCGTCGAGGTTTTCTTCGTGACACATTTATATGAATTTGCTCGTGGTTTTTATGATAAAAAAACGGAAAACGCCGTCTTCCTGCGGGCTGAAAGGCAAGCTGACGGAAGACGAACTTTTAAAATCATCGAAGGCGAACCATTGCAAACGAGTTATGGTGAAGATTTGTATCACAGGATCTTTGGGTAGTCCCCCCATTCAATGCAGTTAGCCTTTCTGGGACACACGGGATTCAGCTAATTCCACGCTAAACATGTACGTCGGATCAGTAGGTTGATGCTTGTCACAGCCGGCGACTTTGCAGAGCACTCACAGATTATGCTATCATGTGCCCATGCGCCGCAGAGTGCGATCATCCAGGTGGTTTTTTCGGGAGATTAGCAACTACAATGGCTGAATTGATCGGAACCGAAGTAGATAAAATCAAAGAGGAATTGCGGGCTGTTGAGCAGCGGTTGCAAGAGCTGCTCAGCTCGTCAATACCGGCCATCTCCGACTTGGGGAGATACCTGGTGGAGAGCGGCGGCAAACGGTTTCGCCCGGCGCTCGCCTTGCTCTTCTATCAACTATTAGGTGCCCAGGGCAATCGCGAATCGGTCATCGAGTTATCCACTATCCTGGAGATGATCCACCTGGCCACGCTGGCCCACGACGACGTGATAGACCGCGCCGAGACCCGGCGCCATCGCGCCTCGCTCTGGAAGCGCTCCAGCACCCGCACGGCCATCTTGGCAGGGGATTTTATCTTCTCACGTGCTTTCCGGGTGCTCAACCACCATCCCTACGCCCTGCGCGAGCTGGTGATCAGCACGGTGGAGGAGCTGCTCAGCGGCGAACTATTGCAAGAAAGCCTGCGCGGCCAACTGCCCAGCCTGGCCCAATATCGGCAGGTGATTAGGGGGAAGACGGCGGCGCTCATCCGGACCGCTTGCGCCGTCGGCGCGCTCTTGGGTGACCCTGGTCTGGGCGAGACACGCCTGGAGCAGATCAAGCAGGCCGGAGATCACTTGGGCATCGCCTATCAGATGAGCGACGATTGGCTGGATATTTTCGGCGACGGCGCGCTGGGTAAGCCCACCTGGAGCGACGTGCGCGGCGGCTGGTTCACCTGGCCCTTCATCCGGATGATGGCGGAGAGTCCGGATGCCGGCAAGATAAACGACCTGCTGCGGCAGGCCGCCGCAGGTTCTATTGAAGAGCAGGAGGTGCAGCGCGCGCTGCTGGCTGAACTGGAGCGAGCAGATTGGCCGGAGCGCTTTCGTCAAGCGACCCAGCGGGAGGTGGAGCAGGTGGAAGCAAAGCTCGCCTGGCTGGAGGAGTCGCCGCTCAAGCGACTGCTATTCAGCAGCTTCGAGGTGGTGGCTCAGCGTAGTTTCTGAGTCAGGCTAGTATAACTCATGTTAAAAGAACTGGTAGAAACGCAATTGCAACGGGCATTGGAGGCTTTGGATTTGCCGGAGCCGCCCGCTTATCAGCTCAAACGCTCAGAGCGCCCGGAGCACGGTGATCTGTCCACCAATGTGGCCTTCGCCTTGGCCAAACAGGCCGGACAAGCGCCGCGCCGGCTAGCCGAGCAGTTGGCCGAGCAGTTGCGCACCCAGAGCGATAGCCCCTTTGAGAGCGTCGCAGTCGCCGGAGCGGGGTTTGTGAACTTCAAGCTCAAGCATGAACAGATTCATCAAGTTTTAGATCGCATCTTGCGCTACCAATTTGAAGAACCAGACTACTATTATGGGATTTCCCACCAGGGTGAGGGCAAGGCGGCCCAGGTGGAGTTCGTCAGCGCCAACCCCACCGGCCCCTTGACCTTGGGCCACGGACGACAAGCTATCCTGGGCGACGTCATCGCCCGCCTGCTGGAGAATGCCGGCTATCGGGTGACCCGCGAATTTTACTATAATAACGCCGGGCGCCAGATGCGCCTCTTGGGCCAGTCGGTCCAAGCCCGTTATCTGGAGGAGCTGGGCCGACCGGCGCAGTTTCCCGAAGAGGGCTATCACGGGGAGTACATCCGCGAGATCGCCCGCAAGATTCGCGCCGAACAGGGCGACGCCTGGGCGGAGGCCGCAACTGACCAATTTAAGGACTATGCCGAAGCGGAGATTTTTGCGGGCATCCGCCGCACGCTGGGTCGCTTATTCCGTCGCCCTGCTGACCAAGCTTTTGACATCTATTACAACGAGAGCTCGCTCTACGGGCGAGGCCCACAGCGACCCTTGGCGACGGTGGACCTGATTACGGAGTGGCTGCGGGCTGCCAGCCTAGCTTACGACAAAGACGGGGCAGTCTGGTTCAAAGCCACCGCCTCTGGTCGTCCGGAGGACCGGGTGATCGTGCGCCGTAGCGGCGAGCCGACCTATCGCCTGCCGGACATCGCCTATCATCTGGACAAACTGGCTCGCGGTTTCGATCTGATCATCGACATCTTCGGCGCCGATCATCACGATACTTACCAGGATGTGCTAGCTGCTCTCAAGGGGCTCTGCCAGAACATCCCGGAGCTTAAGCAATACGAGCCGGAGCGCATTCGGGTGCTGATTCACCAGTTTGTGACCCTCACCCGTGGGGGCCAGCAGGTCAAGATGAGCAAGCGCCTGGCCAACTACGTGACTATCGACGATCTGATTGACGAATTGGCCGCTACGGTCAAACTAGAGGAGCAGACCCAAGAGGCCGCCCGTACCCCCGAACAACTACGCGAAGCGTTTGCGGTCAACGCGGTGCGCTACTTCTTCCTGATGCGCAACCCGGACAGCCATCTCCAATTCGATTTTGACCTGGCCAAGGCGCAATCCAAGGAAAACCCGGTCTATTACGTGATGTACGCCCATACGCGCATCGCGGCCATCAACGCAGAGTATTTTACCGTTTTTACCGAAAGAAATACCTATAGAGATCCCGCGGCCGAGGATCTCAGTCTATTGCAGCAACCCGAAGAGCTGGCGCTGATCAAACAGCTTGACGCCTTGCCTGAAGTGCTGGCCGAAGCGCTGGACCAACTGCGGCCCAATCTGGTGACAAACTATGCCTTCGAGCTGGCGCGACTCTTCCATGACTTTTACGAGCAGCATCGCGTTGTAGACGCCTCGCGGCCGGAACTTACTGTAGCGCGAATGGCTCTGTTGCATGGCATTGACATCGTCTTTGGGCGGCTCTTCGGCCTGCTGGGGCTCTTTGCGCCAAGATATATGTGAGCGGCACCTTACCCCTCAGCGCCATACTGCCGCGAGCCGAGACACATTCCCCCGTCTACTACCAAGTTGTGACCGGTGACGTATGCTGCCGCCGGGGAGAGCAGGTAGAGAATAGCCCAGGCGATCTCCTCTTTCTTCCCTAGGCGACGCAGCGGAATGCTACGGATCGTCGCCTCGCGCACCTGAGGGTTGCCCATCAGCCGGCTGACCCCCTCAGTGCCCTCAATCGGACCGGGAGTGACCGCGTTGACTCGGATGCCATAGCCGGCCCATTCCACCGCCAGAGTACGGGTTAAATTCAGCACACCGGCCTTGGCCGCACCGGAGTGGGCCAAATAGGGAGCGGCCAACCAGGCATAGGTCGCGCCGATATTGATGATATTCCCGCCCTTTTGCGTCTTCATGCTCGGCAGCACCGCCTGACTGACGATGAAGCTGCCGTTCAGGACGATGTCAACCACCGCCTTCCAGCCGTTGTAGGAAAGCTGCTCGGCCGCGCAGAGGAAGTTTCCGGCCGCGTTATTCACCAATATGTCAAGGCGCCCGAATTTGTCCAGCACCTGCTGGACCATCGTCTGCACCTGATCGGGGCGGCGCACGTCCGCACTGAGGGCCAGCGCCTCCTGTCCCAGCGATTCTATCTCGCCGATTATGCCCCGGTGATGCTCCGGGTCGCGGCTGGCAATGGCCACCTGCGCTCCGTGGCGGGCCAGCTCATGGGAGATCACCGCCCCAATCCCGGTGCCCCCGCCGGTGACCAGCGCCACTTGTCCCTGTAGCAAATCTGCCTGAAAAATCACGATAACTCAGCTCCTTCGCCCGCTCGTAGGGCGCTCTGATTCTACCAGCTATGACCGGCTGCGCTTTGAGGTGCTGGAGAGCTCCGAGGGGAAAACCGGGGCGCACTCGATCGCAATCTATCGCGCACCCTAACCGCCTTCGTCGCGGACCTGCCGTTCTAGCTCGGCCAGGCCGCGCTCGATCTCGGAGTCCAGCGGATAGGCCAGGGCTTCGATGGGAGCGACCTCATAGAGCCGTTGCTTTTCGGCAAACCCCTTGAGCGCTTGGAGGCCGCGGTCCAGATACTGCAAGCCGCTCAAGGGGCCGGCCAGTTGCTTGACCGTCTCCGAGATCAGTATCTGCCCGCCGTCAGCCAAGGCGGAGATGCGCGCGGCCAGGTTGACCGCTCGTCCGATGTAGTCGTGGCCCTCTCTCAGAGGCTCGCCGGCGTCCAGTCCAATCCGGACGCGAATCTGACCCTTATCAAGTCGATCGGCAGCGCTGCGGAAGCGCTCCTGGATGGCTTTGGCGCTGAGCAGCGCTTGCCGGGTGCTGGAGAAGGCGATCATGAACCCGTCACCGTAGCTCTTGACGATATGGCCTCCGCCGCGCTGTGTCGCTGCACGGATGACTTGATTATGCCTTTGCAGCACCTGATATGCCTCCTCGTCACCTCGCTCGATATAGCGGGTGAAGTTCTCCATGTCGGTGAACATGATGACCACGATCCCCGCGGGGAAGTTGGTCTGCAGCTTCCGCTGGACCTCTGGGGAGATCGTGCGCCGCGGCTCGCTGGGGTACTCGGTTCCCAGCGTTTTATCTTGATCGTGCCGCGCCTGACCGCCCTGGCGGATGCGCTCGGCCACCGCCTCACCAATGGGAGATTTGGCGATAAAGGCTGCGGCAGCTCCCAGGATCAGCGTCATCAGGACCGTAGGCTGAGAGCTTAAGATTGCCACTAGGGGAATGCTGAAGATCAACACCGGAATTAGCGACCACCGCATCGGACCTTTTTTCATAGGTGAGACCTCTGCTCTAAGATACCGGATCGGCCCCTGGGGAGTCAAAGACCCTTGGTTGTGCCAAAGGAGTAAGGATGGTAAACTGAGCTCTCTAGCGACGGGAGACCAGCAGTGCCGAAGCCTGGGCGACCGGCATCAGCGCGACATCATTGATATTTACATGGGGCGGACGGCTGGCGCAGAAGAGCACCGCCTCGGCCACGTCTTCGGCGGTAAGCGGCTGCAGACCGGCATAGACGGCCTTGGCTCGCTCGGCGTCGCCGTGAAAGCGCACCTGGCTAAACTCGGTCTCCACCAGGCCGGGCGAGACGGAGGAGACCCGCAACGGCGTGCCGAGCAGGTCCATCTTGAGCCCTTGGGTCAGGGCACGCACGGCGAACTTGGTGGCGCAATAGACGTTGCCCCCCTGATAGACCTCCTGGCCGGCGATCGAGCCGATGTTGATGATCTGGCCTTGCCCTCGCTTCACCATGCCGGGCACGACAGCGCGGGTGACGTAGAGCAGGCCTTTCACATTGGTGTCTATCATCTCCTCCCAGTCCTGACGCCGGCCCTCGTGCAGCTTGTCCCGGCCGCGGCTGAGGCCGGCATTGTTGATCAGCAGGTCGATCTCCTGCCATTCTTGTGGCAAAGAACCAATAGCCGACTCGACCTGGGTGGGCCGGGTGACATCGAGCTGCAAGCAATAGCTCTCGCCCTCCAAGCGCCGGGCCAACTCCTTCAGGCGCTCCAGCCGGCGGGCGGCCAGCAGCAGCCTGGCCCCTTGAGCCGAAAAGACTTGCGCGCAAGCCGCGCCGATGCCGGAGGAAGCCCCGGTTACCAAGACGATCCGATCTTTGAGCATGGCGATCACTCCTCAAGATTGCCCCGCAGAAGATGACCCGATTGTAGAGCATCGAGCGCACAGCTCTCAAGCGCGCTGGACCAGGTGAGCAGATTTGGGTAAACTAAAAAGCATGTCGGTATTCGTACGGCTCAACATCGGTGCTCGCTCCCGCTATAGTCTTTCGCTGCTCTACTTTTTGACCGCCGCGGTGGACTTCCTGGTTTGGATCATCACGCCGCTGTTTGACGGGCGGGTGGTGACCGCCCCCTTCCTCGACGATGCCGTCCTAGGCTGGGTGCATCTGGCGACGCTGGGCTGGATCACCATGACCATCATGGGGGCTACCTTCCAGTTGGTGCCGGTGCTGGGCGGGGCCAAGCTCTATAGCGAACGGCTGGGCTACTGGCAGTACGCCTTCTACCTGCCGGGGATGATCCTGCTGACCCACGGCTTCTGGCTGCATGACCCTGCCTGGCTGATGCTCGGAGGTATGCTGCTGGCCTTGGCCATCCTGCTTTATGTCTATAATCTGCTGCGGACGTTTCTGCGTATCAAGCAGTGGAATGTCGTGGCGGTCCACATCGCCACCGCCTTGGGCTATTTGCTGGGAGTGCTGGCCTTCGGACTGCTGCTGGTGATCAACCGTCAGAACCCGGAGCTGCTGGGGGCGGGACGACTGGAGCTCTTGGCTGCTCATGCTCATCTGGCCTTGGTCGGCTGGGTCTCGCTGACCATCTTCGGTGTCTCCTATCAATTGATCTCGATGTTCGCCCCGGCGCAGGGTTACTCCAAGCGCTTGAGCTGGTGGGCCTATGGCACGCTCAATGCGGGCATTATCGCTCTGACTGCCGGTCTGGTGGGCGGCTGGGCTGGGCTCGGCCGGACCGGTGGCCTGCTGCTGGCCGCAGCGGCGCTCATTTATGGGGCACAGATCGCGGAGATCCTGCGCCATCATAGTGAGACGGTCAAGCTTGCGATCAACATCCCCTACACGCTCTCAGCCATCTTTTTCCTATACGGAGCGATAGGCTTGGGGCTGGCGCGGCTGTGGGGAGTGCGGGTGCCCTGGTCGGTCTATGGTCTGCTGATCTTAGGCGGCTGGATTGCGCTGACCATCGTTGGCCAGCTCCAGCGCATCCTGCCCTTCCTCACCTGGCTCAAGCGCTACCAGCGACCCAGGCCGGTGAAGATCGGAGGACGTCGAACGCCCACGCTGGACCAGATGATCAACCGGAGCTGGGGCTGGGCAGGATTGGCCTGCTTCAACGTAGGTCTATTCACGGCAGGCACCGGCCTGTGGCTAGGTTTAAACGCTCTAGTAACCGCAGGGATGACCCTCTATTTGTTGGGAGCGCTGGCCTTTGCGGCCAATTTGATCAAGCTCTGGCGGGGAGCGTGAGTGCACCCGGCCACTGAAGTGGCGGGCTGGGATTACCAAGCCTGCCTCTGCAGGCTAGCCCCCATAGGGGCTTGGCAAGCATAGCCCGTGGCTTTAGCCACTGGGCGTCAGCTATACCCGATTTTTGTAAAACCGGCACATCTGGTTAGTCTATCCCTTGGGCCTTCTGCAGCTTGCCGGAGTAGTCAATGTAGATCGTCTTCCATTCGCTGTACTCGTCAATGGCGGCGATGCCGGCTTCCCGCCCACCGTTGCCGGTGTCCTTGATGCCGCCAAAGGGCAGGTGCACTTCGGCGCCGATCGTGCCGGAGTTAATATAAGTCATGCCCGCTTCCAACCGGTCCACCGCCCGCATGGCCTTGTTGATGTCCTGAGTATAGATCGAGCTGGAGAGGCCATAATGGGTGTCATTGGCCAGACGAATCGCCTCGTCGAAATCCCGAGCTTTGATGATCGAGAGCACCGGGCCGAAGATCTCTTCGCGCCAGATGGTCATCTCCGGCTTGACCTCCACGAAGAGCGTCGGACGATAGAAAAAGCCCTTGGCCAGTTCACCCTCGCTCGCCACCTCGCCGCCGGTCAGGAGCTTCGCTCCCTCTTGCTTGCCCAGCTCCACATAATGGGCGATCTTTTCCAACGCGGCCCGATTGACCACCGGCCCGACGTCCGTTTCAGGCTGGAGGCCGTCGCCCAGACGCAGTTTTTGGGTTGCCTCGGCCAACTTATCCAGCAGTTGATCGTATACGCCGTCCTCGATGATCAGCCGACTACAAGCGGTGCAGCGCTGGCCGGTCGTGCCAAAGGCACTCCAGATTATGCCCTCCAAGGCCAGCTCCAGATCGCCGTCTTCAAGCACAACGATGGGGTTCTTCCCGCCCAATTCCAGATGAACTTTATTGAGCTTCTGCGCGCCCATCTGATAGATGGCCCGGCCGGTCTCGGCCGAGCCGGTGAAGCTGATCATATCTATCTTGGGGTGCGAGGCCAGCGGCACGCCTACGGAGGAGCCGGAGCCAAAGACCAGGTTGAACACCCCCGGCGGCAGCCCTTGTTCCGAGCAGATCTTGCTCAGCTCGTAGGCCATGCGGGGCGTGTCGCTGGACGGCTTCCAGACCAGGGTGTTGCCGGCCACCAGGGTGGGCATGATCTTCCAGGCCGGGATGGCCAGGGGAAAGTTCCAGGGAGTAATTAGCGCCAGCCGCCCGATCGGCCTGCGGATGGCGTAGTTCATCTTGTGCGGCAGCTCGGAAGGGGTGGTGTGGCCCAATAACCGGCGGCCCTCGCCGGCGAGATAGATGCTCATGTCAATAGCCTCCTGCGTGTCGCCCAGGGCCTCCTTGAGCACCTTGCCCATCTCGCGGGTCATCAGCCGGCCCAAATCCTGCTTGCGTCGCTTCAGCTCTTGGCCGATATTGAAGAGGATCTCAGCCCTAACCGGCGCGGGGGTCCGGCTCCAGGCGGGCAGCGCGCGATCGGCCGCTTGAACCGCCCGCTCGACATCGGCCTCGCCGGAAGCGGGAAACTCACCCAGACTATCCGAGGGATCGGCCGGATTGACCGATTGAAAAGTTTTGCCACTTTGGGTCGCTACCCATTGGCCGTCTATTAGGTTGTTGTATTGCATTTATAATCTCTCCTTTGTCTCATTTGCTTTTGCAGGCGCCGAGTGAACTCTTGCAAAGGCCGCTCTGCCCACCCGTTGACCATCGCTTTAGCCCTTTCATTGGACCGATCTTACCCATTTGCGGCGGCGAAAATCAAGCGCTGCCTGATCTAACTTTTGACTTGAGCTAATCCACTCTGCTAGACTGGCTTTCACCAAAAGCAGGTGATCAGGCATGGATCATTGGCCGAAGCTGAAGCGCTTAGGATACCCGCTGCTGCTGGCGCTCAGTTTGGCCTCATGGGTCACGCCCGCCCAGGCGCTAGAGCTCCAGTTCGACCAATCGGTGGCCCACAAGATAACTCGTAGCTCCGCCGACGAGTTCGCCAAACTGGTGACCAAGAGCCAATTGGCACTCGACCTGTCCAGTTTTACCTTCAGTTGGTCACTGGAGCGCCTGGATGAAGCCCACAGCGTCAAGCTCACCCTCAGTCGCAGCCAGAAGCTGATCAAAGCCGCGCTATCAGTGGATCTGCTCGGTCTTGATATGAGCCTGGAGCAATTGCAGCAAACTTTCCCCCATGCGCCGACCAAAGACAAGCGGAGCACAGCTTTAGACTTATCCGGCGGCGCGACGCTGGAGGCCCTGACGATGCAGGCCACGCTCGGCTGGGAAGAACGAGTCTTTCCTAATAACATCAGCAAAAACGAGCTCTTGAGCGATCTCGCTCTCAGCGGTGGCTGGGATGCTGATATATGGGGGCTGGGCGTTGATTTTCGGCATACTGAGCGAAGCTTTCCCCTCGCCCCACCGAGTGATCAGCGAGCGAGCTCCTTGGGCACCAAGCTTGACCTCAGCTTGGGTGGCTGGCAAGCCATAACCGGCCTGAGCCTAGCGATGCTCAGCTTTCCTCAGAATCCCTCGCGCGATGAGTCGAACTTCAACCGTGCGCTCCAGCTAGATGGGGAATTGTCTGGAGTAAGCCTGACGCTCTCCGAAGCGCTCACCGATCGGGTCCGTCCGCTCGATCCCGCCAAAGAGAAGCATTTCCACCGGTTAATCACCCAACTGGCCGGAATCTTTTTCGCCTGGCAGTTAACGCTCAAACTGAGCGACGAACTGTCCAGCTTCCCGCAGGATGCCAAGAAGGACAAGAGCATCCGCAAGCACCAGTTGACCGCCGAGCACGCCTGGGACACGCTAGACCTGACGGCTACGTTCAAGGACTCTCAGACGGAGTTGGCCAATGATGCGATCAAGAACAAGCGCTTCAGCGAGAGCAGTCTCAAGGCGCTCTGGTCGCCGGGGGATGCCGACTTGACCCTGACGCTCAAGCTGGGGTGGACACGCTTTCCCAATGACAAACCCAAAGATTTTGACCAAGAAAACTTGGATATCAAGCTGGAGCTGCGCCCGCTAAGCGAACTGGACTTATTGCTATTGAGCCGGTTTGAGCGCCGGCGCTTTCCCCATGATCCCGGCAAAAATAAGACGACGGTCGCTTGGACGCTGGCCTGGGGGCTCGACTTATAGTTGCCAGAGCCGCGCCAACCTGGGTAGACTTGCTGGACACGATGAATATCATTGGGAACGGACGACGCTGGGTGATCAAGCTGGGCAGCGGCATCTTGGTCAGGCACGCTGAGCTCGATCAGGAGTTTCTCGCCGAGTTGGCCGCCCAGATCAAGGAGCTGCGCTCTGCTGGGCGCCAGGCGGTGATCGTGACCTCGGGGGCCATCGCCACCGGCTTGGCCCTATTGAAGCTGGAGAAGCGACCCCGTTCCATCGCCAAGAAGCAGGCGGTGGCCGCCGTGGGTCAGATCGCCCTGATGCACGCCTATCGCGCGGCGTTCGCCCGGCAGGGTCTGCCGGTAGCCCAGATGCTGCTGACCCACGAGGACCTAGCTCACCGCAAGCGCTTCTTGAACGCCCGGCGCACCCTGCAAGCCCTCACCGCCATGGGGGTGATTCCCCTGGTCAACGAGAACGATACCGTCGCTTCGGAGGAGATTCGCGTGGGGGACAACGACAACTTGGCGGCGATGGTGGCCTGCCTCTGGGAGGCCGACCTGCTGCTCCTGCTCTCCGATATAGACGGCCTCTACACTGCAGATCCGCACCGGCACCCCGGAGCTCAGCTCATCCCGGTGGTGCATGCGCTCGATGAGCATATCGAGGCCTATGCCGCGCCCAGCGCCGGCCCGACCGGCGTGGGCGGCATGCATACCAAGCTGGAGGCTGCCCGGCGGGCGGCCGAGTTCCAGATCCCGACGATCATCGCCCAGGGACGCGAGAATAAGCTACTCTCCCGCCTGTGGCAGGGCGAGCGGCTGGGCACAGTCATCTTGCCCCTCGGAGGAGAGCGGCTGCCGGCGCGCAAGCACTGGATCGCCTACACCCTCAAGCCCCAAGGGACGCTGCAGGTGGACGGTGGCGCCTGCCGTGCCATCGTGCAACAGGGCAAAAGCCTGCTCCCTTCAGGCATCATCAACGTCGAGGGAAATTTTGATCTGGGTGAGGCAGTGGTGATCGCCGATGAGCAAGGCAAAGCCTTGGCCCGCGGACTGGTCGGCTATAGCGCACGGGAGATCACGCGGATTGAGGGGCATCGCTCCGGCGAGATCGAGCGGATTTTGGGCTACAGATATCAGGACGAAGTGATCCATCGTGACGACCTGGTGATACTCTGAAGGAGGCAAAAAATTATGAGTGAGATCCTGGCCATTGCCAAGCGGGCCCGGCTGGCCGGCCGCCGGGTCGCAGCCTTACCCTCCGAGAGCAAGAACCGAGCTCTGCGGGCCATGGCCGCTCAGCTCAGAGCGCATCTGAAAACACTGCTGGAGGCCAATGCCCTGGACATGGCAGAGGCCCAGGCAGATAATCTCTCTGCCGCGCTGCTGGACCGCTTGAGGCTGGATGAAGGGCGGGTGGAAGCCATGGCCCGGGGCTTGGAGCAGGTCGCCGAGTTGCCCGACCCGGTGGGCAAGCTGAGCGAAAGCTGGAGGCGTCCCAACGGCTTGCAGGTGCAGCGCCGGCGTATTCCGCTGGGGGTCATCGCTCTCATCTATGAGGCGCGCCCCAATGTGACCGCCGACGCGGCCGGCCTGTGCTTAAAGAGCGGCAATGCGGTCATTTTGCGCGGCGGACACGAGGCGCTCCGCTCCAATCGGGCGATCGTCGGTCTGCTCCAGGAGGCTTGCAGCTCTTCGGGCGTCCCGGCCGATGCCATTCAGTTAGTAGGCAATCCGGACTACCGGCTGATGGATGAGCTGCTGCAATTGGAAGAATATCTCGATCTGGTCATCCCGCGCGGGGGCGAGGTGCTGATCCGCCATGTCTCCGAGCGCTCGCGCGTCCCGGTGCTCAAGCACGCCAAGGGCGTCTGTCATATTTACGTGGACGCCCAGGCCGATCTGACCCAAGCGACGAAAATATCTCTCAATGCCAAAGTCCAGCGGCCCGGCGTCTGCAATGCGATGGAGACGCTGCTGGTGCATGAAGAGATCGCTCCCCGGTTTTTGCCGGATTTGATCGGAGAGCTGCGCGCTCAGGGGGTGCGGGTGCGAGGTTGTGAGCGGACGCGCGCGTTGGTGCCTGGCATAGAGCCGACCAGCGAGGAGGACTGGTCGGCCGAATATCTCGATCTGATTTTATCCATCAGGGTTGTGCCGGATCTCGAGGCAGCTATCGGGCACATCGAGCGCTACAGCTCTCAGCACACTGAGGCCATCGTGACCCAAGACGCCCAGGCTGCCGAGGAATTCTTGCGGCGGGTGGACTCCTCGGCGGTGCTGCTCAACGCCTCGACGCGCTTCAACGA
>CAJXGD010000022.1 GCA_913053845.1 uncultured bacterium
TGAGCTTGCAGCCGCTGCAGCTCCACCGTGAGCCTCTGGCAGTTGGGACATTCAATAGTCATAATCTCTCGTACCCATCATAGCCATCCTCGAAACGCTAAACAAGTACGATCGGTTGATAGCCCAAAATTGCGTAGTCCTCCGGGGAGAGCACCACGCTGTGGAACTCGGTCAAAATCGTCACGGCACTTAGAATCGCGATCGTGGTAAAAAAGATGATGCCGGTGGCGAATAGGTCATGGTTATTGAGGATCAACACCGCCAGCAAGATCCCAAAGATGGCAGAGGAAATCAGCAAAAACCAAAAGGCCCGCAAGCCGTTTTGGCGCTGCTGGATACCGATTCGGGCCTGGCGCAGGTCGAGCTTCAGCGAGGCGCGCAGCAGCGCTCGCCACTGCCGCTCATCCACGCTCAGCAGTTTCAGTAGGTAGTGCAGCATCAGACCCGCTCCAACGCAGCCAGGAATTCGGCGGTGGTCTCTCCGATGTCCTGCACGCCGGTCAGTTGACCGAAGACTTCTTCTAACGTTTGCACGCCCGTCCGGGCAATGATGGATGAGGTCGTGCCCTCGATGACCTGCCGGCCCTGATGGATGATCACGATGCGCGTGCAGATGCGCTCGACCACTTCTAGAATATGGGAACAGAAAAAGATAGTCTTGCCTTGGTCGGCCAGTTTCCTAAGCAGTGCCTTGACCACGCGGGCGGCGTTGGCGTCCAAGCCATTGAGCGGCTCGTCCAAAAACAGCACCTCAGGATTGGGCAAGAGCGCGGCGGTGAGCAGCACCTTCTGTTTCATCCCCTTGGAATATCCGCTCATCCGTTGATCCCGAGCAGCGGCGATGCCGAAAAGCTGCAGCAGCTCATGGGCACGCCTCTCGGCTAGATCACGGGGCAGGTGATGCAAGGCGGCAATCAGTTCCAGATATTCGGCGCCGGAGAGACTGGTGTAGAGCGCGCCGGATTCGGGCACCACCCCAATGCGCTTTTTGACCTCCAGTGGCTGGTGAAGCACGTCAAAACCTGCCACGCGAGCCGCTCCGCCATCGGGCTGCAGCATGCCGGTGAGGATCTTGACCGTGGTGGTCTTGCCCGCGCCGTTGGGGCCGAGGAAACCCAGGATCTCTCCGCGGGTGACCTGCAGGGACAGATCATTCACCGCGACTTTACCATCGAACGATTTGGTTAGATGCTCGATCTGGATCATAGGGTAAAACCCTCAAACTGAGGATCAAGACAAATCCCGCCCTTGAAATTGGGTGGAGCGTAGCTTGTGGAGCAGAGAGGGTCAAATAGGTGCTAGAAGGACCGGCATCATTCTTTAACCCACGCCTGGTCGGCTGCTAGAGCGGTTGCTGACTGGCGTTGAGCACGGTGATGCCGACGAGCTGATCATTTCTGTATCTAAGCAAAACCCCGTTATCCAAAGTTTCGCTGTCGGTGGAGTGCTGTGGCCTCTGGAGGCTGATATAGAGCACATCGGCCTCCTCATCATAGTCCACCCAGAGCTCTTTGGCCTTAAGCTTCAGCAGTCCCGGCACCAGCCGGATTAGTTCTTCTACCTCTACGGTTGAGGCTTGCGCCATAGGATCTTCCTCCTTTGCAGTCGAGTGAGCCTGCTCGTCAAGTAGGCCGTAATCACAAACCCATCAGAGTGCGAAATCTCTTTGTACACCACAACCAAGTGCTTGCCTCCTTCCCACCCGCGAATTGCCAGTAGCTCGTTGTGCCAGCCTTCCACAATGAAGTTAGGCCTCTCAATGGTTTCCAAGACCAAGTACGCCTGTCCCGCCAGGTCATCGTGATGCTCCACGATATGGTACCACCGTTCTGTGGTCAATCGGATGAGGGCACCATTCTGCGACTCTGCCATGCCTATCATACTTGGATGATTGCTCCTCCATGCTTTTACCGATTGGCCTGCCTCTGCGGGCCAGCACCTGACAGAGCTCGATATCCTGTTTTGGAGTTTAGAGGTCTCAGAGTGAGATGTCAATGTGGGGGGATGATTTATTCCTCTTCATCCGTCCGCTGGTTATCTTCCTGAGACTGCTCATCCAGCATAGCTCTCAGTTTCAGGCTGTGCCCTGCGTTTCCAGGGCGGCCAGGGCGCGGGATGAATATAGCGGTCCCAAAGGGATTCCATTTGGGGATTGGGGCCCATTTTGACTACATAGAGCAGAACAACTAAAAGAATCAAGCTGACTGTAAAAGCGGGATTGCTAAGCTCCAGGCCAGAAGAGGGGTTGGCAATTAGGGTAGGAGACAAGGAAGCCGTGATATTCCAGCCATAATGGAACCCCACCGCCAACCACAAGCTTCTAGTCTGAAGAACAGTAAGGCCCAAAGCAGCTCCCAGTAGAGATGCATTCAAGATGGCCATTATACCACCTTCATAGCTATGCCCTAGACCGAAGAGGATTGAGGTGAGCAACAAAGCCAGTATAGGACCAATTCCTACGACAAAACTCTGCAATAAGTAGCCACGAAAGAAGTATTCTTCGAACAGCACTCCCACAAGGGTAGTGAGAGGAAGTGTCCAAGGAATCGCTGCCAATTGGGACACGTTCAGTTGAAGGCTTGGATTGTCAAACTTCAGACGGAAGATAGAAGTGGCCAATAACCAGGAGAGACCCAACAGCAAGCCCATCGTTCCTTCAGTAAACCACCGCGAATGGAACTTTAGCCCCAAACTGCCAAACGGACGCCGATCAAGATAACGTGTTACAAGCCATGAGGAGAATAGGACAGCAGTGAATAGTCCATATTCTCCACTACCTAACGGTAGACGTAATTCATGCTGAAGTACTAGTTGCTTCAATGCAGCTAAGCCAATGACAAGAACGACGGATAGTAAGATGAATATTAGTGCTCGCCAGCCGGACCTCACTTGGTCATGGTAGAAGAATAGAGAATGCAGATTGCCCATGGAGATCACCTCTCAACTGGTGAGTATAGACGGATTAGTGACGGTGTCAAGGCGGATGTTTGACTGATTATACGGGGTAAGCAGGAGCATCTTCCTACTGCGAATAATCCGAAAGTGGGAGATGCTCCTGCTATTCAAGTATTTACCTCTTAGTCTACGCCAGGGTTACCGGGGCCGCCGGAGATCTGAGTACCAGCGCAACTATTGTATCCACCGTCGACTTCACCTCCCCAGAAGCCAAAGTTGAACCAAACTTTAGCATGGATATTCCAACAGCCGAAAGGTTGGAAAGAGCGAATTGGGGCTGGTTGACGAGTCACGGTTATCTCAGTAGATCCGATCACAGCGTTACCAGATAAGACAGCGCCATCGTTTACCCGGATAGGATATAGGCCTGGCTTCACCGCTTTACTTGTCAGTTGAAGTGGCTCCCGCACGTAGAGCAAGCCGATAAACGCCGGCAGCTTCTCTAGGTTTGCCACTCTCACCGGCAAGAACAGCGCCTTGCCCTCTGGATCGGCCACTGCCTTCTCGAAGTTGAACTCTTGAGGATTATAGCCCGCCTTGGCGATCAGCGGCAACGCCTCAGCGAGCAGCCCATCGCGAACCGCACTGCTCGTTGTCGTCTGTCCTGGATCGAGCGTCACCGGCTGCGGCACTTGGGCCGCCCAAGCGACCGTACTGCCCACCAGACCTACCAAGGCCAACACGGCCACCAGTCCGACCAGTCTAAGATGCTTCTGTAACATGGTCTATCTCCTCCTTATGGAGATTGAGTTAAGTTTGTGAGCAGAGCGCACTCTGGTGCCGGCCCCTTGTTGACTCCTGATCATCTCCTCTGGGGCCTTAGAGTGAGAGCGCTCGGCTCTGCTGCCTCTACCCTAAGCCCAGAAACCCGCCGGCGTCCATCAAATATTTGATGGTTCTTCCATCGGATATCCGATGGTTCTTGCATCAAGTTTTTGATGGACAGAGTTGAGCAGGTCGGTTTATACCAACCAGCGTTGTTGCTCTCGTTTCTAGTGAACTACAATGAACTTAAGTGGTCCTTGAGGACTGAACGTTGCACCGGCCCACCTGCTGCCCTATCCTGCCCAGTGATGAACGATGACTAACAGAGAAGAGGCAGAGCGCTTCATGCGCCGAGCGCTAGAGTTGGCCGAACTGGGCAGCGGCAGGGTCAATCCCAATCCGCTGGTTGGCGCGGTCGTGGTGCGCCAGGGCTCGATAGTCGCCGAGGCCTATCATCGGGCCTACGGCGGAGCCCACGCCGAAGCCTTGGCCCTCCGGCGGGTCGGCTCGGCAGCCCAAGGCGCCGAGCTCTACGTCAATCTGGAGCCCTGCGTCGCCTTCCCCGGCAAGCAGACCCCCCCCTGCACAGAGCAGATCATCGCCAGCGGCATCGCCCGGGTGATCATCGCCACCCGCGACCCCACCCCGCAGGTCTCCGGTCGGGGCGTGGAGCGGCTGCGGGCCGCCGGCATCGAGGTCCATGAGGGAATTTTGCAACAGGAGGCCGAGCGGCTCAACGAGATCCACCGAAAATACGCCACGACCGGCCACCCTTTCGTGCTGCTCAAGCTGGCCCTGAGCGCCGATGGCAAGATCGCCACGTCCAAGGGCGACTCCCGCTGGATATCTTCAGAGCTCTCCCGCCAAGAGGTTCATCGGCTGCGCAACCGCTATGCGGCCGTGCTGGTGGGCCTGGGAACGGTGCTGCAAGACGATCCCCGCTTGACCGTACGCCTGAGCCAGGGGCGCGATCCCTTGAGAATCGTGCTCGACTCGCAGGGGCGCATTCCCTTGGATGCAAAGATCTTGCACCTGAATAGCTCGGCCAAAACGATCATCGCCACCACCGACGCGCTGCCGACGGGAAAAGCTGCGCGCTTGAGCTCGTTAGCTGCCGAAGTTTGGCGCTTGCCTGCCGCTGAGCCAGGCCGGGTCAATTTGCGCTCATTGCTTCAGAAACTGGCAGAGCAGCGAATAGACAGTCTGCTCGTCGAAGGTGGCTCTACCGTAGCTGGGAGTTTTTTTGCGGCAGAGCTGGTTGACAAGGTGCTCTTCTTCATCGCGCCCCTGATCGTGGGCGGTCGCCAGGCGCCCGGAGCCGTCGGCGGAGCCGGATTGCCCCAGATAGCTGCAGCCGTTCGGCTAAAGGGGTTCTCGGTCGGTCCCTCTGGCCCGGACTTCGCCTTGCAGGGCTATCCGGAGTATGATCAAGAGAAGGGCGAGAAAGAGGAGGTCAAGCGAAAATGATCGCTCGTTATGCGCTGGCACCGATGAAGGAGCTCTGGAGCGAGAGCGCTAAATATCAACGCTGGCTGGAGGTCGAGCTGGCGGTGGTCCAGGCTCAGGCCGAGCTGGGGCAGATACCAGGGGCGGCCGCCGAGGTCATTGGGCAAAAAGCCCGGCTGAACACGGCGCGGGCCAAGGAGATCGAGTCCGAGATCGGCCATGACCTGTTGGCCTTCTTGCGCTCGCTGGAGGAAGAGATCGGGCCGGAGGGCCGCTTCTTGCACCAGGGGCTGACCTCCTATGACGTGGTGGACACCGCTCGCTCCTGGGCCATGCGCCAAGCGTTCGAGCTGCTGATCCCTAAGCTGAAAAAGCTGTTGGAGATTCTCAAGAGGCGGGCTCTGGAGCAGAAAGAAACCCTGATGGTCGGGCGCACGCACGGGATGCACGCCGAGCCGATCACTTTTGGGCTGAAGCTGCTCCTCTGGTATGATGAGCTATCGCGCCATTTGCAGCGCTTGCAGGCGGCCCAAGCGATCGTGTCCGTCGGTAAAATCTCCGGCTCGGTGGGCACCTATGCCCATGTTGACCCGCGCGTCGAGCGGCGGGTCTGCGCCCGGCTGGGCCTGCGCCCGGCGCGGATCACCAATCAGAGCCTGCAACGCGACCGCCACGCTCAAGCCCTGGCCGCCTTGGCCCTCTTGGGTGCCACGCTGGAAAAGATGGCCACCGAGGTGCGCAATCTCCATCGCAGCGAGATTGCCGAGCTCCGCGAGGGCTCGCCGCATCCTTCCTCCTCGATGCCGCAAAAGCAGAATCCCAGCTCCAGTGAGACGATCTGCGGCCTGGCGCGGCTGCTGCGGGCCAATCTTCAGGCGGCCATCGAGAACATGGTCGTCTGGCACGAGCAGGACCTGACCCGCTCCTCGGTCGAGCGGGTGATTATCCCTGATGGCTTTATCCTAGCCGACTATTTACTGACCAGGACGACGGCGCTGATAGAGCATCTCCAGCCCGACCCGGAGCGGATGCGCAGCAATCTCGCGCTCAGCAAGGGGCTGATATTCTCTCAGACGGTGCTCTTAAAACTGATCGAACGGGGGATGTCCCGCACCCAAGCGCATGAGCTACTGCGGGCCAAGGCGCTGGCCGTGCAAAGGGGAGAAGGGGAGCTCCAAGAGCTGCTGGCCGGCGACGCGGAGGTCCGGCGCTATCTCAGCCCACCGGAACTGGCGACGCTCTTCGATTATAACTACCACTTGCGGCGGGTGGGGGAGATCTTCGCCCGCTTCTTCGGCGCAGAGTAGCACAGATACAACGCGGCGCAGGCTCTGGAGGCTCAGCGGTCGGTTCGCCCTTTCTCCGGCTATGGAGTACAATCTAACCGGTCGACGAGTGCCAAGCCGGCGAATAAGATCGGTCGGAAAGCGAGATAATGACATGAATAATTCTGCTAGTGAGCGTCCCTGGCTCAAAGCTTATCCCGAAGACATTCCCCACAGTCTGGAGTACGGCGATTTATCGCTGCCTCAGCTCCTGGAGCAGACTGCCACGGAGTTTCCCGACCGCCCGGCGCTGAGCTATTATGGCCGCCAGATGAGCTATCGGGAGCTGCACCAGGAGGTCCACCGCTGCGCCGCGGCGCTCTACGCCCTGGGACTGCGACCGGGCGAGCGGCTGGCGCTGCTCTTGCCCAACCTACCCCAATATCCCATCGCTTTCTACGGTGCGCTCGAACTGGGGCTCACCGTGGTGCAGCTCAGCCCACTCTCCAGCGCCAAAGAGTTGGCCGAGCTGCTGCGCGATTCGGGCGCCCAGACCGTCTTGACCCTGCGGCGCTTCTACGGCCTGATCGCCAAGGCCCGGCCACAGACTGCTTTGCAACGCATAATTTTGACCCGCGCCTCCGCCTATCTGCCCTCCTGGCTTAAGCTGCTCGCTCCCCTCCAGGGCATTTTCCAAAAGGAACGCCCCCAACCTGCGCCTGCTCCCTCCCCAGCGAAGCAGATATATGAATTTGGCTCTCTGCTGCGCCGCTACGGCAACCGGCCCCTGCCGGAAATCAGCCTCAAGCCGGAGCGAGACATCGCCCTGCTGCAATATACCGGGGGCACCACCGGCCTGCCCAAAGGGGCGATGCTCACTCAGCGCAACCTGGTGGCCAACGCGCTGCAACTGCGCGCCTGGTTCCCCCGGGCGCGCCGCGGCGAGGGCTCTTTTCTCTCAGTGTTGCCCTTTTTTCATGTCTATGGCATGACGGTGGCGCTGAACGTGCCCATCTCCATGGGAGCCACTCTGATCCTGATCCCCCGTTTTCAGATCAAAGAGCTGCTGCGCACGATCAAGCGCTACCGCCCTACTATCTTCCCCGGCGTGCCGACCATTTATATCGCCATCAATCAGTATCCCCATCTGGAGCGCTATCCGCTCTCTTCTATCGAAGAGTGCATCTCCGGCTCGGCGCCGCTGCCTTTGGAGGTCCAGCAGCGCTTCGAGGCGCTGAGCGGCTCTCGACTGGTGGAAGGCTACGGGCTCTCGGAGGCTTCGCCGGTCACCCATTGCAATCTCTTCTATGGCCGGCAGGTCAAGGGTAGCATCGGCCTGCCTTTGCCGGACACCGAGGCTCGCATCGTTGACCCCACCAGCGATGAGCCGCTAGAGCCGGGAGAGGTAGGTGAGCTGGTGGTGCGCGGTCCCCAGGTGATGACCGGCTACTGGAACTGTCCAGAGGAGACGGAACGGGCGCTGCGCGGCGGTTGGCTGCACACCGGCGATCTGGCCCGCATGGATGAGCAGGGGTTTTTCTATATCGTGGATCGCTTGAAAGAGATGATCAATTGTTCCGGATTTAAAGTCTATCCTCGTGAGGTAGAAGAGGTGCTCTATAGCTATCCCGGCGTGGCCGAAGCGGCGGTGATCGGCATTCCCGACAAATATCGCGGCGAGTCGGTTAAGGCTTTTATCGTCGCCAAGCGCGGAGTGCGCCTGAAGACCGCTGAGTTAATCGCCTATTGCCGCGAGCGGTTGGCTAAGTATAAACTGCCCCATCAGATCGAATTCCGAGAGACTCTGCCCAAGAGCCTGGTAGGCAAGGTGCTCAAACGAGAGCTTAGGGCAAGCAGCCAAGCCCAAGACGGGAGGTGATCTCGATAGCAGTCGGTCGACAGGTGTATAGATGATAACGTGCCAACGGATCACAATAAAACGAGGAGGTCCCATGTCCGACGAGAAGACGATGCAGAAAAACCAGGTCAGTCGCCGCCGTTTCTTGCAGACCATCGGAGTCGGGGCGGGTGCGCTGACCCTCTTGAACCCAGTCGGCCTGCTGCGGGCTCAGGCAGATGAGACGATTCGCATTGGGGTGCTGGTGCCCCTGCTACTCGACCAAGGAAATTCGGCCAACCGTGGTGCCTTCATCGCCAAAGACGAGATCAATCGGAGCACCGACAAGGTGCTGGGGCGCCCGCTCCAGCTGATCACCGCCGATGACCAGGCTCTCCCTCAGGTAGGCGCACAGCAGTTCACCAAGCTGGTGACCGACCAAAAAGCCCTGCTGGTCACCGGCGAGTTCCTCGACGAAGTCATGCTGGCCATCATGCCCCAGATCGGCCGCCTAGGCGTGCCCTTCGTCAATACCGGTTCAGCCACCCCTCAGACCAGCCAGATGGTCAAGGGAGATTATGAGCAGTTCAAGTTTTACTTCCGGGTGATGCTCAATACCGAGGTCTTGACCGAGGACACGGTCGCGATGGCCGCCGCCCTGCTCAAGGAGAAGATGGGACTGACCGCGATGGCCATCTTAGCCGAGGACGGTCAGTTCGGGCGCGACTATCAAAAGTTCATGGAGGAGAAGCTTCCCAGCGTGGGCCTGAGCGTCGCCAAGGGCGCCTCGCTGCGCTTTCCCTTGGACAACCGCGACTTCGGCCCCTTCTTGGCCAAGATCACCGATTCCAACGCCCAAGCGATCATCATCGCCTTCGCCTTCAACTCCGGTGTGGGCTTCGTCATCGAGTGGGCTAGCAAGGCAGCGCACCTGCCGGTGGTCGGGATCAACGTCGCCGGGCAGGCCTTCGAGTATTGGAAAGATACCAGTGGTAAGGTCAGCTCGCACCTCTACGCCGATGCGGCCACCGGGGCGACGGCGGTGACTCCCAAGACGCTGCCCTTCTTCCACAGCTACGTGAAGCGCTTCAAGACGCGGCCAATCCACCCACTCTTCACCGGCTACACGACCTATGATGCGATCTACCTCATCAAGGAGGCCATCGAGCGCATTGGCACGCCCCCGCCGCCCGCCTCCGATTCCTCGGCGACGGCCAGCTATCGCGACCAGCTGGTGGATGCCCTGGAGAAGACTGACTACGTGGGGACGATCGGTCGAATACGCTTCCAAGGCAAAAACGATCGCTTCCCGCACGATCCCATGCTCAAGGATGCCGAGGGCCACACCCTGGTCGTCCCCAAGTGGGTCCAATGGTTGGAGAAGAACGATCGGGGCCTCGTCTGGCCGCTGAGCTTCCTGCCCTCCGACGTTCAGCAGAAACTGGACGAGCAGTGGAAAGCCTATCGGACAGGCTATCAGGCCTGCAGCGGCGCTGCCTCCTGTGAGGCGCAGGATCTCAAGCAGCTCAGCCAGGGCCTCGATACAGCGCTGGGCGACAACAAAGAAACACCGTAGCATAGCGAGCTTACCTGGCCGCTGAGCTCAGATGGAACAGATCGTTCTCTTCGCGGTCGTGAGGAGCGCCCTTTACGCGCTGGTCGCCCTGGGTTTTACGCTCATCTTCGGGGTGGCCCGCGTGCTCAACTTGAGCCACGGGGCGCTGCTCATGGCCGGGGCCTACGGCGCTTACATCGGCATCAACCTGTTCCATCTCAATCTCTACCTGAGCTTCGCCCTGGCCGTGCTGGCCACCGCATTGCTGGCCATAGCCATCTACAAGGCCTTGGTCCGTCGGGTGAGCGACTCTCCCGTTCTGGTGCTCATCGTCACGCTGGCGGTCGCCTTCATCCTACAAGAGGCGATCGTGCTGGCCTTCGGCTATCGCACCCAGATCATCCCCCCGCCGATCGAGGGCACGGTGGTCATCGCGGGCACCATCATCGATAAGGTCCAACTGTTGGCCCTGGCCGTCTCGCTCGTCGCCTTGGGCCTCTTCTGGCTTTTTATCCATCGCACGCGCTTCGGGCGGGCCATCTTGGCCACCGCACAAGACCCTAAGGGCGCCGCGCTGGTGGGGATCAACCCCGACCGCGTCTACACCCTGACCTGGGCGCTCTCCGGGGCGCTTGCCGGACTGGCCGGTCTATTCTTCGCCTATCCCGGTGGGATCGTCTTCAATATGTGGGTCAACCCCTTGGTCATCTCCTTTGCCATCGTGATCCTCGGCGGGCTGGGCAGCATCCCCGGCACGCTGATCGCCGCCTACCTGATCGGCTTCGTCGAGACGCTCACCTTCTATGGCGGCCAGTTGAACCTGCCGCTGGGGCCGAGCTGGGTGGGGTTGCCCTCGCTTTTCATCCTGATCCTGCTGCTCATCTTCCGCCCCCAAGGACTCTTTGGGGGAGAGCAGGCGTCATCATGATCCGCCCTCGCCTGGCACTGGTCCAGTACGGCCTCTTGGCGCTGCTGCTGGGCACGCTGGCCATATTGCCCTGGATTGGCCTGCCGACCAGCTGGTACATCCCACTGATCTTCGCCGATTTCTTCGCCATGTTCGTCATGAGCTGGGATCTGTTGGCCGGCTATGCCGGTCAGCTCAACTTGGGTCAGGCTTTCTTCATCGGCACCGCTGCCTATACCAGTGGCTTGCTGAACATCTATCTGCATTGGACCCCGGCCTTAACCATCCCCTTGGGTGTGCTCGCCGCGGTGGGGGTGGGGGCACTGGTCGGTGCGCCGGCGGTGCGGCTCAAGGGGCCTTACCTAGCCTTGGTCACTCTGGTGCTGCCCATCGCTGCGACCCGCCTGGTGGGCGTCTATGCGGACGTCACCGGAGGCAACCTGGGCAAGACGATCCACGATACGGTGCCCCAGGTGGGACGAGGGGTTCCCTATTTAGACTATCTGATGATCAATTATTATTACGCGTTGATCCTGATGGCCCTGATCGCCCTCTTCCTCTTGGCCATTGCCTCTTCACGCTGGGGTAAGATCTTCGAGGCCATCCGTGAGAACGAAGCAGCGGTTGCTGCTGCCGGGATCAATCCGGCTAAGTATAAGATCCTGGCCTTTATGCTCAGTGCGCTGGTCGCCGGCCTGGCCGGAGCGACCTACGTCCATCTGCCGATCTTGCCCATTCTACAAGCCGGCGGGCCCTCCGGCGTCTTCTCCTCCACCCTCTCGATCCTGATAATCGTCGCCGCGGCCCTGGGAGGAATGGGTACTATCACCGGGGCGATCGTAGGCGCCTTCCTGCTCAAGATCGGACAGCAGGTTTTGGGTGAGCTGCTGGGGACGCAGTTCTTCAGCTCGGCCGATGCCCAACGCTGGGCGACGCTCATCTTCCTCGTGGGGCTGGTTCTGTTTGTCCTCTTCGCCCGCCGCGGCCTGGTGCCGCTGCTCTTCAAGCTCCCTGGCCTGCGCCGCTGGCTGACGCCGATCCAAGGCGAAGAGGGCTCTCCATGAGCGAACTCCTGCGCATCGAGCGGATCGCGAAATCGTTCGGGGGATTGCAGGCCCTGTCTGGGGTCAGCTTGAGCGCTATGAGAGGAGAGGTCCTGGGCCTGATCGGTCCCAACGGCGCGGGCAAGACGACCCTCTTCAACCTGATCATGGGCCTCTTCCGCCCCGATGAGGGACGGATCTGCTTTAAGGAGCGGGAGATCACCGGCTGGCCCACCCATCGTGTGGTGAGGGCCGGCATCGCGCGCGTCTATCAGCTAGCCCAGGCCTGTCGCAGCAAGAGCGTCTTCGAGAACGTGGAGCTTTCACTGCTCACCGACCGGATCTTCGCCTGGCAGCCCGGCTCACGCTGCCGAGCCCGCACGCTGGCAGTCTGCGCTCAGGTCGGCCTGAGCGACGTGCTCCACCGGACGCCCCAGATGCTGCCCCAAGCACGGCTGAGGCAGTTAGAGCTGGCCCGCGCCGTGGCCACCGATCCGGACCTGCTCCTGCTCGATGAGCCCTTTGCCGGCTTAACCGCCACCGAGGTCGGGGCGCTCTCTGAGGTCATCGCCGCGCTGCGCGCCGGGGGAATGGCCATCGTGCTAGTAGACCACAACATGAGGGGTCTGATGCGCCTGGTTGATCGAGTGGTGGTGATCAACTTCGGGCGGGTGCTGGCCGAGGGGCTTCCCCAGGAGATCCTGAGCAGCCGCCTGGTGCAAGAGGCCTACCTGAGCGGCACCGCCTCGTCCGGGCCGGATGTGCTATAATACCTCCAGGGGTTCGCTCCGAGAGCAATCTGTACCAAGGGAGTGAGGATGAGCAGGCCGGATCAGCAAGATCTGCCTATAGTTAGAGGGGCAGTTGAGATCAAGAGCGAATTTTGCGTTTTGGCCGGCTGCCAGTCACCCCATCGCGTCAATTACCGCCAGGGTGACCTCATCTATACCCCTGGCGATCAAGCAAGTGAGTTCTACTATATTCGCCAGGGCAAGGTCAAACTGGCCTTTCTCGACGAGAGCGGGCGGCACCTGACCTTGGTGCTGCTCAGCGCCGGTGACGTCTTCGGCGAAGCGGCGCTCATCGAGGGCCAAGAGCGCAACTTGCTGGCCCAGGCTCATGAGGATAGCTGCCTCTGCTCCTTCCAAAGGAGCCACTTCTTCCAGTGTCTAGGGAGACATCCTCAACTGATCACCTGGCTGCTGGCCACCTTTGCCAAGCGTGAGCAGCAGTTGGCCGAGAAACTCTCGTTGCTGGCCTTCAAGAAGGTTCCGGTGCGCTTGGCCCAGCAGCTGTTGAATTTGGCCCGGCAGAGCGGCGAGCAGCAGCCCCAAGGTATCGAGATACGCATGACTCACCAGGAGATAGCCGACCTGATCGGCGCGGTGCGCGAGACGACCACCATGATGCTCGATCGGCTCCAGAGCCAGGGTATCACCCGCAACGGCCACCGCAGCATCATCCTGCTCGACGCAGCACGCCTGGAGCAGGTCGCGGCCGGCCAGAGCCGGATATCCGATAATAGGTGAGCCTGCCGTCCTCATCGTGCTCATCATGTCGCAACTGCTCAGCCTCTGCGATCTGTCGTTCCAGCTTCTGCAGCGCCTGATGGGCGTAAGACCGCCCGCTTCACTGACGTAAGTTTTCCAGTTACCGCTCGGTGCACACAGTCACTCCGCGCACGTGCATGGGTGCGATCGTCGCCGGTGCTATTTGTTTGCCCTGCGGATTGAAGATGAAGAGACCTCCGCTCTCAGCACCTTGGCCACCAAAGCGCACATTGGTGACATAGACACGGTCATCGGGTCCGATGGCGATCTGATTGGGGAACACAACTTTAGCAAAGACCCCCTTGAAGGCCCCATCCGGACCATATCGTAGAATCTTGTTGTTTGTAAAGTCGGTCACAAAGACGTCCCCCTGGCTGTTGATGGCAGCCATCACAGGTAGAAAGGGATAACCGGTCTCCAGGTCCTTATGGGCGAGTATGAACTCCTTGGTGGAAGTGAAGCCCGGCGCAACTGCCCGTAGTACCTGCCCTCTCGGCATAGTTGATTCATTGGGAGATTCTACGATCAACAGATCCCCTTGAAAGGGACCTGTGGTTAGGAATACCGTAGGATCTATCGCATCAAAGACCTCTCCTGTCGGACGCAGGACCTGTTGCGGCACCTGGAACTTCCGATCGGATTGCAGCGCGCCTGGAATGCGCCAAACACCCCGTGAACCGGCCCCTGTTGAGAATGTCCCAAAGTATAGGTCCCCGTTGGGTGCGAAGACAAGGGCATCCGGTCGTAGATCAACTCGCTGAAATACCAGTGTACGTCTACTACCATCGGAGTTGAAACGCTGTATGCGACTGTAAGCGTAGTCAGGCGCATAATCTACAACGTACAACCGCCCGTCAGGGCCACAGAGGACGATTGATGGATCATTCAGTCCTGCGACGACATCTGTGAAGAGGCCCAGTTGCAGGTCCAATATCTTCACGATTGCACCGCTAGGTGCATCTTCCGCACGGGTAAGATAAACGGTTCCGTGACCCGGTGAGGCCTGAGCCGCGACTCCCAACGCGCCCGCACCATCCGATATTCCCAAAGAAAGCCAAGCAACCAACATGATCAAGAGCCCAAGCCGGAACCCTGACCGGCCGCCTACCCGCATTTTGTGCAGCAAATACATTAGGATACCTCCTTCTCGAATAGATGATCGTTACTGCCTGTTGTTTACATCAAGCCGATAAGATTCAACTATCCTTGGCGACCCTCCTTTTGAAGACATATACCCCCAGGAAAACCCATAGGGCAGTTAGTTCCAAAGGGAAGTGAGGCTGAGACCCGGTTGTATGGGCCGATGTGACCGTCGAGTACTTGCAGACTGCAATGCCGGCACCCTCTAATGGGATTCCTGTTACCAGCGTTTTCTCTCCTGAAGGGCTAATCCTGAAAACCGCATTAGTTGAGACAGCCCAAAGGTTATCCTGAGAATCAAAGGCCATACCGGTGATACTGATGAGTGGCCCGCCTGAGGGTACGAGATTGCTAACGAACGCACCGTCAGGCGCAAATTTGGTTATCCCAGTTATCTCACTGGTTCGCAGGGAAGCCACACCGGCGCTAACCACGAAAATTTCTCCTTGACCATTGATCGCGAGAGCAGCTGGATGATAAATATCCTTCTGAAGAAAGATCGTTGGCTCACCACAGCTGGTCTGGTTGGCGCTCGTACAAAAATTCCGACGATTGATCTTATCCACAACGCCATCTTCAATGTCAGACACGATCAGATCACCGGCATACAGGCCCTTCGTAAGTATTGCCGTCCCTCCTCCAACGATATACTCTCCAGGAGTACCAAATTGGCGAACGATCTGAACCGCCTGATTGGCAGGATTCGCACCTTCCAGTCGCCAGGCTCCTCCTATCGCGGTATTTGTCCAATAGAGGTTCCCTTGAGGATCAAAGCTAGGTCCTTCAGGAGCATGCCAGAGGTCCTTCCCCAAGGTCCTATATATCTGAGTTATCTGGTGTCCATCCTGACTTACCCGAATGATGCGATGTTTCCCTCGTTCCGCAAAGTAGAGGTAACCATCAGGGCCACAGACCCCGAGTACCAGGTGATCAAACCCTACTACGATGGGGATCAAGCCCTGAATGGTAGGATCGACTCGGTAAATAGCACTCCCTGTTGAGTCTGTATCGTTCCATGTGCTGACAAAGACTGTATCAGCTAGAACAACAATACTCGCAACGTACACGCTCACAACCACAACTAGAAGTACTTTAAGCCAAGACATTGTGCTAACCCCCTTTGATGATAATCGAGTTAAGCTACGGTACAGATGTCATACACTACTCTCTTAGACTACCTAGCAGTGAGCTAGATTACATACCATCACTTACAATGGTGTACTATTCTTTTCCCGAAGGTATAGAGCCCTAGATAGAGCCATATGGCACCTAGCTCCACTGGCACGTGATGCTGAGAACTGCTTGAGCCTCCCGCTGTGGTTGCGGAATCTTTGCAAATGGCAATCCCCACTCCTTCGAATGGAACGGCTGATACAAGCGTCCTTTGACCAGAGGGCGTTATTTTGAAGACGGCGTTAGCGGTAACGGCCCAGAGATTGTCCTGCGAGTCAAATGCGATACCGTCTGCTTCGGTATTACCCAGATTCACAAACTGGCCCATAAAAGAGCCATCCGGGGCAAACTTGGTTATCCATCCTCTTGAGGGATGCCAAGACGTATTGCTTGTATTGCTGCTACCCACAAAGATTTCTCCGCGACTGTTGATGGCCAGGCCGAATGTTTGACCCAGGTTTTCCTGGAGGAAGACTTTAGGTTGAGCGCAGTTGCTACTGCTTGCGCTGGGGCAATCCGCAGGGTTGATCTTGTAGACCACGTTTCCCGCATGGTGTGATACGATAACCTCTCCAGCATACGGTCCCTTCGTCAGAACGGCTGTTGCGGCTCCTATCCAATGACCAGGGGCAGGCCCGAATGGAGCAGTGATCTGAAGTGGATCTTTCGCTGGATCTGCACCATCTAACCTCCAGAGCCCGCCGTATCCCCCCGTAGTAAAGTACATGTCCCCTTGAGCATCAAAGCTCGGTCCATCAGGACCGCTATACATGTTGGTAGGTTGGTCGGACTGGCCAGGCAATTTCGCCACCGTGGTTAGTTGAGTACCGTTTTGAGTTACACGGATGATGCGAAGATTTATAACATCCGAGAAATACAGATTGCCATCGGGGCCGCAAACCCCTTGGTCCCAACCGGGGATGCCGGTTTGAAGTATGGGTATTGCTCCTTGGATGGAAGGGTCTACGCGGTACAGAGACGTCGGAATGTCCCAATTCCATGTACTGACAAACACAGTATCAGCCAGACCGACTGAATTAGCAAGCCACATAGTCACCACTAAAATCAGAAGAACTTTAAGCCAGGACATCGCATTGACCTCCTTTTGAGGCGCTGTAGATACCTCTACGACATCACCACCCTACCACACCGACCTACTAGAGACGTACTAAATCCCTACTAAGCAGGTCCAAAGGAACAGGAAGATGGTGACCTGCAGGGATTATTATTAAACTTCTCAGTCCGGATCGCCTCGCAGAGCGCCCGCGTCTCCGGCGAGGGCTTGGCCGCAAAAAACTCGGCCAGCATTCGTTGTAAACGTCTATAGGTGCGCATCATACCTGCAGAGTCACCTAGCCGAGCGTAATAGCCCATCAACTGCCGGTAGACCGTCTCGCTGCGCGTCGGCTCCAGCTCGATTGCTTGCTCGACCCGCGCGATCGCCCTCCGGTACTGCCCCAAACGCGCGTAGCACTCCCCCAGGCGCGTCAGCAGCTCCCAGTAGATGCGCCTCCAACGCCCCTGATAGGCCAGCGCCCAGCCCTCATAGCGCTCTTCGGCCAGATAATCGCCCAGATAGAGCGCGGCCGCCCGCTCGTAATGGATCACGGCTTCATGTCCCCTCCCGGCTCCTTCCAGAGCTCGGCCCTCCCGATAGGCACGCTCAAAACGCTCGCTGTCTATCTCGCAGTCGGCCGGGGGGTCGAAGCGATAGCCCCCACGTAGTGTTCGAATGTAGCGCGACTGTGCGCCCTGCTTCAGGCTAGGCTCCAGAACTCGTCGTAGCTCGCTGACGCGATTGCGCAATGAGGAGACGGCCCGCTCCTGACCAGAATGGGGCCATAGCCACTCGATCAGCTTATCTTGAGTGACTACCTCCCCCCTCTCACTTACCAGGATGGCCAAGAGTTGCTTGCACTTGCATGTGCGCCACTCGTGCAGGCCGATCGGGTCCGTCTCCCCCTCGCGCCAGACGTGCAGTCCTCCAAAAAGCTGAATTTTTAGGGTCACCTTACCAGCACACCCTCCCTCCACTTAAAGACTGCCGGCGGAGATGGAGGTGAACCTAACACCCTGACCCCTCTCCTTCCCTAAACGACACCGGGAGATGAATCTCCCGGCTACGAGAAGGCTGGGAAACCCTCTGTGAGGGTTGACGGCATTCGAACCTCGTAGGGGTTTTGTGCCTCACCGTAGCCGGGGATTTTAATCCCCGGTGGGTGTTTAGCGTTACTGGAGCGGCGAGACAGGGCTGAAGACGGCGTGAAACTCGTTGGCCGACGTGTCGGTCAGCCGCGTCCGATCGCTGCCATCGGCATTAGCCAGATAGAGATCATACTGGCCGTTCTCTTTGTGTGAGTAAAGAATGCGATCCTGCTCATCCCAAGTCTCGATCTGCCAGGATTGGGCCTGCCAATAGACCCAGTTCTCACCCTTATCGAGCCATTTGAGTCCGGTGCCGTCTGCGTTCATGACACCTAGACGACCCATCTCCGCCAGCGGCGGATCGCTGGGATCGCTGGTGAAGCAAAGCTGTTTGCCATCAGGCGACCAGTTGGCCTGCACCTGGGAGGCCTCGATATGGCGCAAATAGCGACGCGAGGTGCCGTCGGGCGCGATCAGTTCTACATCCGAGGGTTTGTTGTAGTCGGCGGCCAGACGATAGACGATCTGCTTTCCATCGGGTGACCAGGCTGCGATCCCACTCTGCGTGGCCCGGTCGAGCGCTCGCGGGTCGCTCCCATCGCGGTCCACGATCCAGAGCTGGAAATGTCCATTATGACCCAAGTTGAAGACGATCTGCCGCCCGTCCGGGGAGAAGCTCGGCTTATTGATCTTGCCCTCAGAGGTGAAGATGCAGTGATCAGCGGTGGCAACCTCTCGGATCACATCCAGCTTCAAAATACAAAGCTGACTGCCCACCAGGCCACCCCGAGTGAACAAGAGCTCGCTCCCATCAGGCGACCAGGAGATCCAGTCCTCATCCTCCGGCGTGTGGGTCAACTGCTTGCTCAGGTTGCCCTCGGGACTCATCATGAAAATGTCATCATTGCCCTCTCGATTGGAAAGAAAGGCGATCCATCGGCCGTCCGGTGACCAGCGAGGCTGGCGCTCGTTGGCCATATCAAAGGTCAGCGCTCGCGTGTGACCATACTCATCCATCAGCCAAATATCATTGCTCCCGTTCCGGTCGGAAACATAGGCGATCACTCGATGCAGCGGCGGCGGAGCCGTGACCAGATAGTGTTGGTAGACGCTCTTGATCGCCACCGCATCCCCGCCGATCATCAGTGCGGCCAGACCAATCCACCCCAGGGCTAAGCTGTACAGCCATCGGCTACTGAGGACCTGCAGGCTGCTGCTCGCCCTCAACTCCTTTCGTGCCCGTAAGCCCACGGAGGTCCAATAAGCTTGCCCCAACGCGAAACAGAGCGCCGCGCCTCCGGCTAAACCTAGGGCAACCAACAGCAACGCGCCTACAACCTGAGAGGAGAACATAATAACCGGCTACATCTTATGCAGTCGGCAGAATGGTTGTCAACTAGGGAGTTGACTTTGATGATTGAGTTGTGCTAAGCTCAATTTGAGGTAGGTTAGGGGGCACAAAATGAGAGGGGCTACCAAGACATCGGATGCCCAGGTCGCTGATGTTTTACCCGGTGAGGTGGCCGGTGAACAGAGTTGGCGGTTTGAAGCGAGCGAAGCCGATTTTCGCTTCGCAGTGCTCCATCCGGATATCGCAGTGGCTCTAGTCGAAACGCCGTTTCACTTCTCAGGGACAGCCGAGCGAGCTTGTCAGGGTGAACTACGAGGGGTGCGGATCGCGTGGCACCCGCTCCTGACCACCGAGCTCGCCAAGACCCAATATAGCGTACTGGTGAAGCTCCAGGCAGCTTTCTCACCCTTCTGCCCGGCATGGCGCCTCGATCTCAGCGCAGCGTCTCAGTACCAAGCTCTCCAGGTCAATGTCCGCTGTTATCCCCTCTTCGGCCTATGGACCTCCCTGTGGCTCCGGCCCACCCAAGCGCTGTGGTTCGATCTGCTCCAGGCGCTGGTCTGCAGCTTAGGTCACGCAGCGGAGCGGCTTGCTCAGGGAACTCCCGAGGAATTGTTAGGTTCGCTGGCCTCACCTGAGCAACGGGCCTCACTCAAGACCTATCTCCAATCGCGTGACTCGACAGTCCGATCTGTTACTCTTGAAGGCAACCCCGCCGCCGCATCGCTCAGCATACTGGATGTAGGCGACCGGACGCTGGCTCGCTTTCGGACGAACCTGCCTCGCCCGCGGCGAGGGCAAGAGGCGGTGCATGTCGGTCAGGCAGAGCGGGCCGAGCTCTTCGCTGCTTTTGGGCGACTGGCTCGTGCCGGGGTTGCTTTTTCGACTTTGCGTGGAGCGGAGGAACGTCGAACCTTGGGACGCGACCTGCACGAACGGCTGATCCGGCTGGGCCGCCGCCTCTACGCGCTCTACATCCCGAGGAGCACTCACGGGTATCTCACCGCGCTGCTCGAAGCGCACCCAGAGGCCCCCTTGCGCCTGGAGACCGAAGGCCCGGTTCGCGCACTCCCTTGGGAACTGCTGCACAACGGTGAGGATTTTCTCTCGCTGCTCCTGCCCTTGGCGCGTACGCCGGTTCAGATGCTGGAAAATCCGAGGGGGTTCATCGGTTCCGTGCGCCGAGTCCTGCTGGTCAGCCCACAGAGCGAGCTTGAGCAGGCGGCCGGTGAGATAGGGACAATCTATCAAGTTTTGACCGGCGAGCTTGGGTTGCAGGTCGAAGTGCTCGCCGGGCGCGACGCCTCAAAAGCAGAGTTGGTCCGCGCGCTCCGAGCAGGGAACTTTGACGCGCTGCACTATTCGGGCCATTCGTGCCACGATCCCGATCGGGCCGGCGCAAGCTATCTCATCTTGAACGGGGGACGCAAACTGCGTGCCGACGAGCTGAGACGCTTGGCCCAGGAGAGTCATCTCAAGCTGGTATTCCTCAACTCCTGCGCCAGCGGCTCGACGGTCGGGTGGGCCGGTGAGGGGGTGGCCGGGCTGGCCGACGCCTTTGTCCAGAACGGGATTCCCTCTGTGATCGGGATGCGCTGGCCGGTGAGTGACCGGGGAGCTCGCACGCTGGCCCTCGCCTTCTACCATGAATTGGCCCAAAGCGGTGATCCCGCTGCGGCCCTCAGGCAAGCAAGGTTGGCCGTCGGCAGCGATTCCGATTGGGAGGACCCCACCTGGGCCGCGCCGCTGCTCTATTTGGCCTAGCCCTTCCCCAGGAGATAGCTCCGCAGCTGGCCGGACCACTCAGCGCTCAGACCGCATTCTGTGCCATGGTGCTCGATGAGCTCTCCCAGTCGTCGGGGCGGGATGTCACCGAGACTCCGGGCGTGCTCCCGTTCCAGAATCGTGGCCAAGAGGGCCGCGACTGCTACAGCGATCCGGTCATCGGTTGCGCCCCTGACCGGTTGAGGTCTCGCATGGGCGATCTCTCTCAAGGGCCTTTCGGCCAACAACTCCCAGATCTCACCCCAAACTTCAAGTTCCTGGGGACGATGGAGATTCAGAAAACCCTTCAGTTGCTCGAACAGCTCGTTTTTCTGCGCGCGCTCCAGCAATTGATCTGGCTGAGGCAAGGCCGCGCTCAGCCGATCGCTCAGCCGATCCCAGGCGGCCCGCAGGTCGCTCAGTGCCTCGAAGCACTGCCCACAGCTATTCAGATGCGCCGCGACCGTCATCCGCTCGCTCCGATCGAGCTCCTCGGCGGCATAGGCGATGAGCAGCTCCTGGGGGAGATGGTCGCCATACTCAGGCATGACAGCCTGTCCCCGGAACGCTTGCATCAGGAAAGGCTGCAATTCAAACTCGTTCGGCCGTTGGCTCAATGGCATTCTCTGCTCCTCTCTGAGCATCTGTCTCATCGCTGGCAAAGCCCAATGCTCGTGCGGTCAGGTTGAGGTCGCGCTCGATGCGACGCTTGGTCATATAATCACCTGGATGAGGGCCACCGGGAAACCGACGACAGACCTCCACCCAACTGAACCGGCATCCCTGGATCATATCCAAGGTTACCTGCTCCAGAGGGGTGACCTGAGGTGGCTTGGCGCGCCCGACGGCGGGGAAGTGGCTGAAGACATAGATCATATACGCCTTTAAACCTGTCAGCGCGCGGCGCGACTCGCGCTTGAGCTGGGCGAAGATCAGGCAGAGCTCCAGACGCCGCCGCTCGGCCGGATCGCGCAAGTCAGTTAGAAAATGAGCTAAGCGGTCATCAGGGCGGTGGCAACGGACCAGCCGGTCCTGGTAGCGCAGCCGCTCCAGAGCCACGCACGCTTCGTATTCAGGCTGCTCGGCGAAGGTCGTCCAAGCATAGTTTTCCAGCTCATGCTGGGGAACCTCCTGGCGAAATCCCAGCCGGGGGCAGACCGGTGTGATCCAAGGGCAATACTGGCACGCCCTACGGCGATGGTCCGAGGAACCGCTGAAGGCGGCGCAGAGGCGATCGAGCAGTGAGCCGCTCTGAGATGAACTTCCGTCCAGGAGCTCATATTGTCTGGACACGAATTCGGCCAAGAAGTAGTCGCTGAGCCCTTCGAGTGAGGGGTGATCAGAGATGCTGAAAGAGGCGGCAAAGCGCTTTCCGAGCTCCTCTTGCAGCTCATATTTAGCCCAGCTGAGGTAGCGCCGGTGCGTTTGCGCTCGGTGGCTTGTCGCGATGCCTACCAGCAACTCATGCGTGGTATAGGGCCTGCGGTCAAGTCCCCGGCGGCGCAACGCCTCGATCAGGCGGTAGCGGACCGTCTCTCTCCCGATCCGCCGGATCTTGCCGCTTTGGAGCTCACCCCAGAGTGCAGTGAAGGCATCCAAGACCGCGTCTTCCAGCTCATCTTGCTTACGGGGACGACCGCCGCTATGATGCCCAGCGAAGAGATGCTTGAGCTGTTCGGCGTAAAAACCCCAACTGCGCAGCAATTCCAGCGCTATCTGTTGGATCAGCTCACGCCGAGCCAGCGCCTCCCGGTCGTTCACGACTACCTCCATTTTGCTCCACCAGCGGCCGATTGAGCTGTCCGGTTTCAATCAATCGAGCCGTCCGCTCCAGCCGTTTGGCCGTCTCCTCTCGGCCCAAAAAGGCCATGATCTCAAATAACCCCGGCCCGCGGGTTACGCCGGTCAGCACCACCCGACAGGGCTGTGCGGCCGCTTTGAGCGAGCTGCCCTGAGCGGCCAGCAGCGCCCGCACAGCCGGCTCCAACCGCTCTGGAGTGAATTCGCTCAGCTCGCCAAGTTCGGTGGCCAGAGCGCGCAACAGCGGCACCACATCCGGGGTCAGGAATTTTTTAACCTCCTGGGGGTCGAACTGCAGCCGCTCGGTCAATAGATAACCGGCAGATTCGGCCAGCTCCACCAGCGTATGGACGCGCTCCTTGAACAGCCCCACGACGGTCTGCAAGCGCTCGGCCGGCAGCGCCTGAGCCTCCTGGGTGCTCATGATCTCTTGCCGGACCAAAAATTCGCGCAGCAGCTCCCCCAGCCGCCCGGGATCGCCGTGCATGAGATAATGCTGGTTGAGCCAGAGCAGCTTCTCTTCATCGAAGACCGCCCCGCTGGCTCCCACCCGCTCCAGCGAGAACTTTTCGATCAGCTCCTCCCGCGAAAATATCTCCTGCTTATCGTCATAGGCCCAACCCAGACGGGCGATGAAGTTTAGCAGCGCTTCGGGTAGGAAGCCTCCATCACGATAGCTCTTGAGGGAGGTCTCGATCTGGCTGCGGCGCTTGGAGAGCTTGTGCCGGCTCTGGTCCAAGACCATGGGCAGATGGGCGAATTGGGGCAAGCCGTAACCCAAAGCCCGATAGAGCTGAATCTGCTTGGGGGTGTTGTTCAGGTGCTCATCGCCGCGAATCACGTGGGTAATCTTGAGATCGGCATCATCAATTACCACCGCAAAGTTATAGGTCGGTCGCCCGTCGGAGCGCAGGATGATGAAGTCGTCGAACTCCGCATTGTCGAACTCCACCTGACCCTTGACCAGATCCTCCACCACCGTAACACCGCTCTCAGGGAACTTGAAGCGCAGCACCGGCCGGCGCCCCTCGGCGATCAGGCGCTTTTCATCATCTGGGCTTAGCCGGCGGCAACTCCGGTCATACCTGACTTGGCCCCCCTGGGCCAGCGCCCGGCGTCTCTTGGCCTCCAGCTCTTCAACCGTGCAGTAGCAATGATAAGCTCGGCCCGCGGCGAGCAAACGCTGGGCCGCTTGGCGATAGCGCTCCAGCCGCTCCATCTGGTAGTAGGGACCCTCGTCCCAATCCAGACCCAGCCAACGGAGTGTCTCCATGATCGCTTGGGCCGACTGGCGGCTTGAGCGCTCCGTATCGGTATCCTCGAAGCGTAACACGAACGTTCCACCGTGTTGCCGGGCGAAGAGCCAGTTGAAAAGCGCTGTGCGCGCCAGGCCGATATGAGGTGCGCCGGTAGGTGAGGGCGCAATGCGCACCCTAGCTCTATAACTCATCGTTTTCCATCTCAAAGAAATGATAGGCGATCCGGAGCTGCCCGTCAATTGGGGTATCCGGCGCTTGGTCTAGCCGACCGCCTTGGCCTGGGGCCGGCCCAACCGGGCTCCAGCCTCAAGAGCGCTTGCGTTTAGCTCACGATACTTGGCCGGCACGCGGCGCAGCACGGCCTCCTTGAGATGGGCCTCACTGACCAACCCCAACAGCCGATTGAGCGCTCCCAAGGCCACCACGTTGGATACCAATTTGTTGCCTAGTTCTTCGGCAGTGTGGATGATGGGCAGGGCATATATCTGTTGCGGATAGCTCTCCGACCGGCTCAGCGTCACGTAGAAATCGTCAACCAGGATCAAGCTCTTCTCCGGCATCTGCGAGCCATACTTGTCAAAGGCATCCTGTGAAATGCTGAGCAGGAAATCGGGCTCGCTCACTTCGGGATAAGCGATCGGTCGGCTGGAAAGAATGACTTCCGAGCGCGAGGCCCCCAAGCGGGCCTCCGGCCCATAGCTCTGCGTCTGGGCTACCCGATAGCCCTCCAAGAGGCCGGCCTCGGCCAGGATCACCCCGACGGTGATCAGCCCTTGGCCTCCTGAGCCTGAGAGCCGCAGTTGATAGGGATCTTGAGGTAACATTAAGCTACACCGGCTTTCTCTTGCTTGTCGTGAGTTTGCAAGCTCTGCTGCAGCTCCTGATAGCTCTGGGTGTATTCGGGGCGGTCCTCATTGCAGAAGATGCCGGTCAAGATCTTTCCCGCCAGCTCTTCAGGCAACATTCCCTTGGCTTGCTCCAAGGAGACCGTCTGGGCTCTGACCTGCTCCTCCCACCGGTGAAGCACCTCCGGCAGCTCTTCCAAGGGCAGGGTCTCGTCACGCAGGTGAAAGAGCATCTCATGCGGATCGCCCAGTCCGTTCATCCGCCCAAAGTAAGTCGGGCACTGGCAGAGCACCTCCACCAGCGAAAAGCCACGATGAGCCAAAGCGAGCTGGATAAAGCGCTTCATCTCCTGATCTTGATTGTCGAAGGTGGTCGTGCGGGCCACAAAGCTCGCCCCGGCGGCCAGGGCCAACTGGGCGATGTCGAAGGGCGGATCGATGTTTCCCGTGCGCGTCGTCGCCGTGCGCGCCCCCATGGGGGTGGTCGGTGCCAGTTGCCCCCCGGTCTGGCCATAGAGACCATTATTGAAGACCAACAGAGTCAGATCGATATTGCGCCGACAGGCGTGAATGAAGTGATTGCCCCCGATGCCGGACGCATCGCCGTCACCGCTGGCCACGACGACGTGCAGCTCCGGGCGCGCCAGCTTGACCCCGGTGGCAAAGGCCAAGGCCCGCCCATGAGTGGTGTGCATGGTGTTGAAATCCAAGATGAAGGGCGTCCGACCCGAACAACCAATGCCTCCGATGACTGCCACCTCGTCCTTGGACCATCCCAGCTGGTCGACCGCCTGGATCAACTCGCGCACGATCGTTCCATTGCCGCAGCCGGCACACCAGACGTGTGGCAGTTCTTCCCCGCGCAAGTAGCTCTCAACTCGTGGCATGAGCTGCCCTCCTTTGACGCTTGCTCTCGGCGCTAGGCCCCGCTTGCTCCGTGATCGCTTCGGCGATCTGCTCCGGGGTGATCAGGTAGCCGTCCACCCGCCCCAGCCGCGCCACCGGGACCTGACCGGCCAGGATCCGCTCCACTTCGAGCACTAGCTGTCCCAGGTTGAGCTCCGGCACGAGCACCCGCTTGATTTGGCCGCCCTGAATCGCTCCGCGCAGCAGCTCAGCCGGGAAGGGCCAGAGGGTGCGCAGCTCCAGCAGGCCTGCGACCAAACCCTCCGCGGCCAGCAACTGGACTGCCCGCCGAGCGGCGCGCACGGTGATGCCATAGGCCACGATCAGGGTTTCGGCGTCATCGGGAATCTCCTCAGAGTAGCGCGCCATGGTCATCGTCTGCCCCTCGATGCGCTCCATCAGCGCCCGCAAGCCCGCAGCGGCCTGAGCCCCTCGGGCGACGAAGCCCTGCTTGTCATGGGCCATCCCGGTGACATTGAAGCGTTTACCACCGCCCAAGGGCAAGAAGCCATGTCCCCCAAAAGGCGCGAAGGCCTCCGGCGAAGAGGGCGGCTCGCGATCAATGACCTCTAGCTCGCCGGGCTCTGGCCAATAAATATCTTCACGCAGGTGCGAGAGCACCTCATCGAGCAACAGGATCACCGGGACGCGGTAGCGCTCGGCGAAGTTGAAGGCCTCTACCGTCATCTCGAAGGTATCGCGCACCCCTGAAGCGGTCAGCACGATCACCGGATGATCCCCATGCGTTCCCCAGCGGGCCTGCATCAGGTCAGCCTGGGAGGTCTTGGTAGGTTGGCCGGTGCTGGGGCCCCAGCGCTGGGAATCTACGATCACACAGGGCGTCTCGGTGATGGCCGCATAGCCGATCCCCTCCTGCATGAGTGAAAAGCCCGGTCCGGAGGTGGCGGTCATCGTCTTGGCTCCGGCCCAGGCGGCCCCGATGATCGCCGAGATCGAAGCGATCTCATCCTCCATCTGGATGAAGACCCGGCCCTGCCGGGGCATCTCCCGGGCCATGATCTCCAGGATCTCGGTGGCCGGGGTGATGGGGTAACCGGCATAGAAGTCACAGCCCGCATAGAGTCCACCCTGCGCGCAGGCCTCATTGCCTTGTACCAGCCTGCGCTTCTTCATCGCGCCACCTCAGCTAGCACGACCGGCTTCTCCAACCAGATCGCAAAATCGGGACAACGCAGCTCGCAGAGCCCACAGAAAATACAGTCTTCCAGCTTTACAATTACCACTTTGTCCCGCTCATTCAGTGCCAGCACCTGACGGGGACAGCTCTCCACGCAGAGCTCACAACCCTTGCAACGATGAGATTCCAGCACCAGGGCCCAGTCACCCTGAGGATAACGTTCCATGACTATCTGCTCCCTTCGGCGATAGCTTGGGCCTACCTGTTCTTGCCAAGCAAAGCTCAGCTCAGGGGCAAGATAGCATAGCTCAGCAGTTGTCACCATGATCTAGGTCATATTTGTCCCTGCTCTAGCTCATAGACCAGGCTAGAGTGGCATCCTAACTGCCAGTTGGCCTACTGACCGCCCGACCGGCGGGCCTGAGGCGTGGAGCCCCACTGTTGACTTCCTTCCGGCCAGGGGCTATATTCCCCTGCGATGAGCGTCTACCGGAGTCGCCGAGCGAGATTGCGGAAGCAGCTTCAAGACGAAGGTCTGGCCTGCGCGGTGATCATGCCCGGCCCCAATCTGAGATACCTGACCGGCTTGCAGATGCACAGCAGCGAGCGGATGGCCCTGGCCTTCTTCTCAGCGCAGCAGGACCAAGAGCCCACCTTGCTCCTGCCGGCACTGGAGCGCCCCCAGGCCGAGGCCCAACTGCAGGATGCCGCCCGCTTCTACGCCTATGAAGACGTTCAGGGCCCTCAGGCGGCGCTAGGCCGGATCGCCCAGGAGCTAGAATTGGCCGGCGGGCGCTTGGGCATCGAATACCACCAACTGCGTGCCCTGGAGCTGCGCGCCATCGAAGCGGTCGCACCAGGCTGTCAAACGGTCTCGCTGGAAGCGCTCCTGGCCCGGCTGCGCTCCATTAAAGACCCGGAGGAACTGGCAGCCCTCAGGCGGGCCATCGCCCTCACCGAAGAGCTTTTAGATCGGACTATCAAGAGCATCCGGCCCGGTCAGAGTGAGCGGGAGGTGGCCAGATATTTCCTCCGCGCCCTGCTGGAGTCCGAGGCCGAAGCGCCCTCGTTTACGCCCATCGTGGTCTCCGGACCCAACGGCGGCTCACCCCACGCCCTGCCCTCCGAGCGCCGCCTGCAGCCCGGTGACCTGATCACCCTCGACGTGGGAGCCAGCCTGGAGGGCTATCCCGGCGACATCACCCGCTGTGTGGCTTTGGGCGAGCTTGAGCCGGAGTTGGCAAAAATCTATCAGCTCGTGCTAGCGGCCAACAGCGCCGGTCGCCAGGCCTGCCGGCCCGGAACGCCGGCTGAGACTGTAGACCGGGCGGCGCGCCAGGTGATCGAACAGGCCGGTTATGGGCAATATTTCATCCATCGCACCGGACACGGGCTGGGCTTGGAAGTCCATGAGCCGCCCTTCATCATCGCCGGCAACCCTCAGCCGCTGCAACCGGGGATGACCTTCACCGTCGAGCCGGGAATCTACCTGCCAGGTCGAGGGGGAGCGCGCGTAGAAGACGATATACTAATTACCGATAATGGCGCCGAGACGCTGACCCGTTTTCCCAGAGAGCTGATTCACTTGTGAAGAACTTCGAGCACGTCAGCGTCGCCAATCTGGCCCAGGCGATCCAGTGGCTGGATGACGATGCCAAGCCGATCGCCGGGGGGACCGACCTGTTGGCGGAGATGAAGGAAGGGATCATCTCGCCCCGGCGGCTGGTCAACCTGAAGACTATCCCCAGCTTGTCGCAGATCGAATATGACCGACGGGAGGGGCTGCGGCTGGGGGCACTGGTCAGCCTGGCCCAACTGGAAGAGCATCCGCTCATCGGCGAAAAATATCCGGCCTTGGCTCAGGCGGCCGCCCTGGCCGCCTCGCCGCAACTGCGCCAGATGGGCACCCTCGGCGGCAATCTCTCTCAGAGCCCTCGCTGCTGGTACTATCGCAACGCGCTTTTCCCCTGCTGGCTCAAGGGTGGCCAGAGCTGCTTTGCCGTCGATGGGGAGAACGCTTACCATGCCATTTTAGGGGGAGAACCCTGCCATTCGGTCCACCCTTCGGACCTGGCGCCGGCGCTAATCGCGCTAAATGCTCAAGTCCGAGTGGTCGGGCCGGAGCTGGACGGCAGCTTAGCCCTGGAAGAGCTCTACCGGCGGCCCTCCGAGGCCCATCGCCGGGCGACCATCTTGGGGCCGCGCGAGCTGATCGCCGAGCTCTCCCTGCCTGCGCCGGCTGCGGGCAGTCGCAGCGTTTACCTCAAGGTGATGGACCGCGCGGTCTGGACCTTCGCCCTGGTGGGTGTGGCTGCGGCCCTGCAACTGGACGAAGGGGGTCGGGTGGAGCGAGCGCGGCTGGTCTTGGGCGGTGTGGCGCCCATCCCCTGGCGGGCCCAGGCCGCCGAAGAAATTTTGCAAGGTGAGCAGCTAAGCGCTGAGTTGGCTCAGGCAGCGGCCGAGGCAGCGCTAGCCAATGCCGAGCCCTTGCGGGACAACGGCTACAAGGTCAAATTGGCTCAAGAGTTGGTGCGACGAGCGCTGTTGCAGTTGGGCGATCAAGAGACATAGTAGAATATAAGTTGGCTCCTCGGGCTGGACTCGAACCAGCAACCTATCGGTTAACAGCCGATCGCTCTGCCAATTGAGCTACCGAGGAATCGCCGTCATTATAGCGCTCGAAGTTGCTATTGTCCAACGCCGGAGTTTGTCCGAATAGAGCGCTCCTGCTCGAAAAGCGCCAGTTGACCTGTGCCGGACAGCCTGAGATTGGATACGCCCACCCCCAACAGGCGCACCCCCAGCGAGAGCGTCACCTTCGTCTCAAAGAGCAGCTCAATCTCGCGCTGCAACGCCTTCGTGCTGGATATCGGCAGCGGCAGCGTGTGGCTGCGGGTGATCGTCTCAAAGTCGGCAAAACGGACTTTGAGCTGGACCGTGCGTCCCTCTAGTTTTGCCTGGCGCAGGTCACGCGCCACCTGCTCAGCTAGCCGCGATAACACTCGCTTGAGCATCGTCGGATCGGTTAGATCGTCAGCAAAGGTGGTCTCACGACTGACCGACTTGGTCTCGCGTTTCGGCCGGACCGGCCGATCGTCGCAACCTCGCGCCAGCCGGTATAGCTGCGCGCCCTGAACGCCGAAGCGGCGAACCAGCTCCGCCTGTGATAGTTTTTGCAGCTCGCCGATGGTGCGTGAGCCCAGCGCGAGCAGCTTCCTTTCCGTGGCCGGACCCACGCCCCAGAGCCGCTTGACCGGTAGGGCGGGCAGGATCTCCCGAGCCTTGCGGCGATCTATCACCAGCAAACCGTCAGGCTTGCCCAATTGTGAGCCCAACTTGGCCAGGAATTTGTTGCCTGAGACTCCCACCGAGCAGGGCAGTGCCACCTGCTGACGGATCTTCGCTTTGAGCTGGCCTGCCAGTTTGGCGGCCGAATCCCATGAGAGCTCGGCCCTCAGCTCTAAAAACGCCTCATCGAGGGCCAGCGGCTCGACTAAGGGTGTGTACTCGAGGAAGATAGCTCGTATCTGTCGCGATATATCTCGGTAGTGCGCAAAACGTGGTTGAACCAGCACGGCCTGGGGACAGCGTCGCAAGGCCTGGGCGATGGGCATAGCGCTGTGCAGGCCAAACTCGCGCGCCTGATAGGAGGCGGCGGCCACAACCCCGCGCCGCGGTGATCCGCCCACGATGACCGGCCGGCCGCTGAGTTCTGGTCGGTCGCGTTGCTCGACAGAAGCGTAGAACGCATCCATGTCCACGTGCAAGATCCGCCGCCGAGCTGGAACGCTTGCCAACGGTCCCTCCTATCGGCCTAACACCTCGATCATCTGCCGCTGAATCCGCCCGTTGCAGGCCAGCAGTTGGCGATCGCCCAGCTTGTAAGTGCCGCCGCCGAAGTCGGAGAGCCGCCCGCCGGCCTCGGTGATCAATAGCCAGCCGGCCGCCACATCCCAGGGCTTGAGGTCCAGCTCCCAGAAGCCGTCGAAGCGCCCACAGGCCACCGCACAGAGGTCCAGCGCCGCCGAGCCGTCCCGCCGGATGCCCTGGGCCAGCGGCAAGAAAGCCCGAAAAGCCGGCAGGTTCTCCTCAATATGCTCCAGGATCGGAAAACCGGTGCCCAACAGGCTCTGCTTTAATGTTGGCGTCGGCGAGACGCTGATCCGCTGTCCATTGAGAAAAGCGCCCGCTCCGCGCTCGGCGGTGAAAAGCTCGCCCAAGATCGGCGCATAGACCACGCCGACCTCCGGTCGCCCGGCGCGCACCAGCGCTATCGAGACGGCAAAGAGCGGATAAGCGTGCGCATAGTTCATCGTGCCGTCCAAGGGATCAACTACCCAAAGATACTCGGCCTCCCCCCGGCGGGAGCCGCGCTCCTCGGCCAGCAGGCCGTGCTCCGGACACTCGCGTTGCAGCAGCTCGACTATCGCCTCTTCAGAGCGCCGGTCGAACTCGGTCACCAGGTCCATGTGGCTGGACTTGAAGCCGATCTGCCCCACGTGACCAAAGCCCTCACCCAGGATCTCACCGCCCAGCCGCGCCGCGCGCTCCGCCAGCTCCAGCCAATCCTCTCGCTCGCACCGCTCGCTCATCTGGCTCATACCCCGGAGAGCAAGCGGTCGCCCAGCTCCGAGGGCAGCCCGGCCTGCCGGATCTCTTGGCGTGTGCGCTCAATATCGTAGGTCACTCGGTGCCACTCTATCTGGCCGCCGTTCTCATCCAGGGTGAGCAGGCCAAAGCTGGCCCGGGGGTCCCCGTCGCGCGGCTGGCCCACGCTGCCCGGATTGATCAGATAGCGCTCGCCCGCCTCCAAGCGCTGAGTCTGGTCGCCCACGGCCCGCAAGCCCCCCACCTCGCTGCCGCTCCAGCTAAAGAGCGAAGGAATATGCGAGTGGCCGAAGAGACAGAGCTGTGCTTCGCTCTCCTGGAAATTTATATAGGCCGTCTGGCGGTCCAGAATATACTCCCAAATGGGATCACGCGGACTGCCGTGGACCAGCAGCAGATTCTCGTGCGTCTCTCTCAAGGGACACTCAGCGAGATAAGCTCGGCTGGCCGGACTCAGCTTGTCTTGCGTCCAAATGATCGCCTGGCGGGCCCGCCCGCTAAAATAGTCAATGTTGATCTCGCCCAGAGCGCCCGCATCGTGATTGCCCCGCACGCAGAGCGTGGCACATCTCTGAACTTCAGCCACACACTCGTCGGGGTGGGCACCATAGCCCACGATGTCTCCCAGGCAGACGATCCCATCGACTCGATACTGCTCGATCTCGGAGAGCACCCTCTGCAGGGCGGTCAGGTTGCTGTGGATGTCTGACAAGAGAGCCCATTTCATCGTCATTGCTCGTTGATCCAGCCCTCGACGATGGTGATGGCGGCCCGGCGGTGGGTGCGAGCCCGCCTGACCAGGTCCCGGCTCTTCTTGTGGTAGACGCGGCGGAACTTTTCATCCTTGACCTGGCTGAGGTTGGTCTCCACGTTGAGCAGCGCGGCGTGTACCGCACCTTCGGCCAGCAAGCAGGCGGCACCCGCATCGCTCACCGCGTTGCGATTGCCCTTCTCGGCCACCCGCTCGGCGATCCCAAGCACCGCCCGGCAGGCCTCCGCCGTCTTGAAAGGCACCTCGGTGGCCCGCTTGAGCGCCGACTCTATCGCTTCAGCACGCTTCTCACGCTCCTCGGCAGTGCCCTTAGGCAGCCGATAGGCGGCCAAAACGCCCTGAAAAGAGGTGCTGTCCTCATCAGCCAAGGCTACTAGACGATCGCGCAGCTCGCGCGCCTCGGCCTCCAGTTGCCTCATCTCCTCGGCCACGCTCTCATAGCCCTTCTTGTCCATGGTCAGCCGGCTGACCAGGTCTACCAGCGCGGCGCCCAAGCTGCCGGCGATCGCCGCTGCGCTCCCGCCCCCCGGCGTAGGGCTCTTCGCCGAGAGTTGCTTGAGATACTCGTCGATCGTCGCTTCTCCTGTGCTAGTTGCCAAGATTAGATCACCTCAATAAGATTTTAAGCTATCTCTGACGATCATACTCTTGTTGGCACCCCCTGGCCGGCGCTACCGGTGTCACTATACGACGGATCGGCTCACCCTGTCAAATACAAGCCTTCGGAACCGGTATCAACTCAAGGCTTTCAGGATTTCACGTTTTCTTCACGCTGGTCGTTTCATGGTGAGGATTGGTTGTGGGGGCTTGACCGATGCAGGATGCACCCTGATATGGGATACAATCCCATCATCATCGGGGTTTTGTCCTCGTACCTTACCTCCGGGGCGGTGAGTTTTGCCCGGTGAGCTGTAGAGGAGCGTGGTTCGAATCCGTAGGTCGAGCCCTCTTATCCCGGATTTCCCAAATAGAGGCCGCAATGGAGTATAATGAGAGGTGGTGTAGACGGAGCACTTTGCGGAGGTTGACTTTTCGCCGCGTCAGGTATATAATATCCCTATAATGATATCTGGAGATCGCTGATACTGGGTATTGGGCAAAACTGCCTGAAAACTCTATCCATATATCGTTATCAGGGCAATATGGCAAGTGAATTAATGGTTCGCCAGAACTGGAGGAATGAGTCAGTGGGCATCGACGAGACTCCCAGCTTCAGACACCTTGATGAGCAAATGCGTGGCTTTGACCTTATTCTCCACGCTAACAGAATGCTCCGTCGGATTGGTTTGGGCAGTCGAGCGCTGGCAGGGCTCCAACAGCAAATGGATGAGATTCGTGCGCAGATGCGGGAGCTTGCGGACTACCCGGAGCGCTTCAATCAGTACTTCTCGAAAGATGGCTGGCTAGCGCATGGTCATCTCGACTTCACTATCATGAAGCGGGCTGTGGACGAATACGAAACGAATGGTCCAGAGGTCGCAACCGGCGTCCTGCTGCAGTATTTCGGACCGAACAGCATTGGTGATCGGTTGTTCTTCTTGAACGGCGTCGAGGAATTGAGAGTCCGGCGCCGCCTGATAGACCTGGCATTCGCTGACTACCAAGCTGGCAGGTACCATGCCGTCGTCCCCTTGCTTCTGATGCTCATCGACGGCGCGGTCAATGACACCGTCGGCAAAGGGTTTCACGCTCAGACACTCGATCTTGATGTCTGGGACAGCATCACAACAGCTGATGGTGCAATCAACGACATCAAGTCGATCTTCCAGCAGAGTCGTCGCAAGACCCGCACCGAGCCAATCCTGCTCCCCTACAGAAACGGAATCCTCCACGGGATGGATCTTGGTTACGACAACGAAACCGTCGCGGCGAAGTGCTGGTGTTTCCTCTTCGTTGTCGCCGACTGGATTGCGGACAAGAAATCCGAAACCCAGCGCCGAGAGCGGTTCGCTGAGGAGACTCGTGTTCCATCGCTGCGCGAGCTCGCTGCACAGCTTGCTGAGAACCAACGCATGAAGCAGGCAACCGCGGAGTGGTCCGCTAGGGAGATTCGGCCAGAGCAGCTGGAAGCCATCAACCGCGAATGGTCAGCAGACCCTGGAACGCCTGAGGAGAGCGTCCTGATGTTCCTGGCCCTGTGGACTGTGCGCAACTACGGAGGGATGGCCAAACTCTACTGGGCAGCTGATGACCCACAGTCCGGGCGACACGCGGGAGATGTGCGAATGATGCTGGGAGGAGTGAGCGTGGACTCGTATCTAGTCGACCACATCGACGACCAGGCCGCCGCAATCACGCAGGTGAGGGTCATCGTGAATCCCGCAAGCGAGCACCCATGCTATTACATGTTTCGCTTGATCTACGAGACCGCCTCAGGCGAAGTCCTTCCGCGTGGGCTTGCCGGTGGAGCTTGGCGTATCGTGTGGGTTCAGCCTTGTGAGCAGCCATAGTCGGGCGAACAAGAGGTGCGTAATACACTTTGAACTGCTAGAAACTGTGGTCTTGGAGCACGATCTTCCTCAGCATGGGCTGAAACAGGGGGACCTCGGCACCGTGGTCGAGCGATATGAACCCGACGGGGTGGAGGTCGAGTTCGTCACCGCCGCAGGCCAGACCCAGGCTGTGGTGACGTTGCATGTCAAAGATCTGCGCAAGGTTGAACCCACGGACATTGTGGCGGTGCGCTCTTTGCAGCCGACAGCCTAGCGCGCAAGCGTGCCCGGCCACGGAAACCATCACCTACTGAAGCGCCACCTCGGCCAGGCGGGTTCCCTCGATCAAATTACGCAGTTTCTGATAAGAGACTTCCCAGCTGCGCGTGCGCAGGCCACAGTCGGGTGACGGTGAGATCCGCCCCGGATCGCCCAGCACCTGGACCGCATAGAGGATGCGATCGCGCACCAGCTCCGGCGGCTCGATCGTATCCCGGTGAATGT
>CAJXGD010000023.1 GCA_913053845.1 uncultured bacterium
ATGAGCTGACCGTCTATGGGCTCTGCCGGGCCTGCCTCAGGAGGCAGCAAGGGCCAGGAGCCGGGGAGCGGTAAGCGGCACGTTGTGAGCTTGCCGGTCTGCCATGCTTTGGGCGTACCAACTGCGTGCCATTGATTTTCAGACTGAACTCGAAGAAACAACAAAATCCATTGGGTCGATCTACAGGTGAATTCAGGAGTTATGACTTAAAATTACTATTGGCCCAGAAGAAACGTACGATCCAGATAAGCATGGTGCCTAACGACGGAAGGCGCTGCACCTGACCGCGCTGCTGCGCGCGCTAAATCGAGGCTGGTTTGGCGTTTGCAAGTTGGTTAGGTACCGAAGTAGGATGTGCAATGGCCGAGCGGCAGGTGAGCTTGAGTAATTAGGCGGTTTCTTAATTTGTGGGCAGCCCCTATTTGCGGTATAACTTTCGTTGACCATGCACCAGCCAATGATAATTGCTACGAGGTATACGCTATGTTGAAGACGCTATGGGCCATCGTCCAAGAGGGGAAAATCGAGCTGTTGGAGCACGTAGACCTTCCCGAAGGCACCCAAGTGCTGGTGACACTCCTCCCCGAAGATGAGACTGAGTTCTGGCTGCGGACGAGCCAGGTCTCACTCGATACCATTTGGGATAACGCCGAGGATGATGTCTATGCCCAGCTACGCAAAGAATGACGTCATCTTGGCCCGATATCCCTTTTCAGACTTGTTCGACTCGAAGGTGAGGTCTGCGGTTGTTGTGAATGAACCGCACGTGTCTCAAGATATTCTCATCGTACCCCTGACCAGTAGAACTGCGTTACTGCTTGCTGGTGAGTGTCCTGTTAGCTGATTGGAAGGCAGCCGGACTCAACGTACCAACGGCGGTGAAGCGTGGGTTGTACACAGTACATCAGGCCTTGATCGTCAAAACTGTTGGCAAGCTGGCTCGCCCGGATGCTAAGCAGGTAGAACATTCCTTGCGAGATTGGTTGGGGCTTCCGTAACGTGGACTGTGCAATCTGGAGAGCGAGCGGCGTATGATTCCAAGGCCGGCTACTGCCCAACAAATCGTTGCAGCGGACACACTACCGCACGCCGCTGAACTCGGACGTTAGGCAGCCTCTTGGTAAGTAAAGCATTAACCAAAGGATAGAGTGACATGGTACGATTGATACCGATGAGCGAAACCGAGTTTGATATGTATCTTGAATCCTCGGTTCAGGATTATGCCCAGGAGCATGTCAAAGCGGGAAACTGGAATGCTGAAAAAGCCATGCAGCTAGCTGAACAGAGCTTTCATAAACTGTTGCCAGATGGCTTTGCTACTCAGAACCAGCATCTATTATCTATCGAAGATGAGACGCTTGGGACCAAAGTAGGTATTTTGTGGTTTGCAGTGCAGGATCATGAGGCGGAGCCGCGGGCTTTTGTCTATGACGTACAGATTTATGAGCAGTTCCGGCAACGCGGATATGGAACGCAGGCATTTCAAGCGTTGGAAGAAAAAGTGCAGAAATTGGGACTATCTACCATTACCTTGCACGTCTTTGGCCATAATCATGCTGCACGAGCAATGTACGAAAAACTCGGATATGTTACAATAGATTTGATTATGTCGAAAACATTGAAAGTCAAAAGTGGATAGATGTTTTGAAGGTTTGTTGATAATATCGGGTTGGTCCTTTTCGGAGTCTGTCCTGTACGCGCCGCACGGGCACCGTTAAGAAATGCCGAAGAGCTTCTTCAGGACGAGGTTATGGAACCAAGCGAACATTCTCAGCCAGTTGGTGATGCTACCGTGATTCGAATGATGTTGGGGAAAGGAACAATCAAAGACCTTCTTGACGCGAGTCTCATCGACCACGATGGCATCTGGCAAGGAGTCATTCCACATCGTCCAGTTGTTGAAAAAGGACTGAATCCAGTACCATACGGCCACGTGAGAGACGCGGACTCCCAGTTGGGCCAGAACCAAGGCGGTTCTACGCAGGCTCAAGCCCTGAGCATAGAGGGCCAGCCCCAGGGAGGGAGTGATGCCAAGTGAAAGATAAGTCGGCAAGCCAGGATGTCAACCGTTTTTGGTGTGTGGAGAACTTCAGCTTGGTCGAGGTGCTAGACAGGCAGGAGCAGGAGGCACTGCACCGCTACATGCGCTTCGTTGACTACCGGGCCGGCGAGACCATCTACTTTCCCGGCGATCCCTCGGATACGGTTTACAGCCTGCATCGCGGGCGGGTGCGCTTGGGCTATCTGAATGAGAACGGTCGCCGTTTGACCTTTGCCATTCTCGGCAGGGGACAGGTCTTCGGCGAGACGGCCTTGGCCGGCGAGGAGACCCGTCATTGGATCGCCGAAGCGCTGGAAGATTCTACTCTTTGCATGATCTTCAAGGGCGATCTGCTGCGCTTCGCCGAGGGCAATCCCAAGCTGGCCCTGCGGATCAGCAAGCTGGTCGGCGAGCGGTTGGTGGAGATCGAGAACAAATTGCAGGATTTGATCTTTAAGGGTGTGCCCGCCCGTCTCTCCCAGACCCTGCTGGAGCTGGCCGAGCGCTACGGCGAGCGGGAGGCCGAGGGGGTGCGCATTCGCTTCAAGATCACCCATCGTGAGCTGGCCCAGTTGATCGGCTCTACGCGCGAGACGACCTCGGCGGCCTTGGGGCGAATGGAGCGTCAAGGGCTGCTCTCCAAGCGCTACGGGGTGATCGTGCTCAAGAACCTCGATCGGCTCAAAGAGGCCAGCTAGATGCCCATCCGCTTGGCGATGATCTCGTACATCGTCTCGGTCGAGCCACCGCCGATCTTCCAGAGGCGAATATCCCGATAGAAGCGGGCGATGTCGTACTCTTCAATATAGCCATAGCCACCGTGCAGTTGCAGACAGGCATCGGAGGTTTCCACGGCCACATCGGCGCAGAAGGCCTTGCACATGGCTACCGTCGTTGACCAGTCCTCGCCGGCCGCCTGCTGCTGAGCGGCGTAATACACCAGTTGGCGCGCCGCTTCCAGCTTGGTCTGGAGCTGGGCCAGCCGGTGGCGGGTGACTTGAAACTCGGAGAGTTTTTGGCCGAAGAGCTCCCGGTCTTGGGCATACTGGATCGCATCTTCCAGCGCTTGTTGGGCCGAGCTGGTCATCGCCGCGCAGGCCACGAAGCGCTCGTTCATCAGGCTGCGCAGTATATAATAAAAGCCCCGATTCTCCTCGCCGATCAGGTTCTCCGCTGGGACGGGAGCGTTCTCGAAGGTCAGCTCGCCGGTGTCGGAGCCGTGCATGCCCAGCTTCTGCTTCATGGGCTCGATGGTGAATCCCGGCGTGTCGCGCTCCACGATCAACATGCTGATCCCCCGGTGGCCTTGCTCCAGGGCAGTCTTGGCCGCCACGAAGAAGAGATCGGCATTGAGCGCATTGGTGATGAAGACCTTGGCTCCGGTCAACGAATAATGATCACCCTGGCGTTTGGCCACCGTGCGCATCCGGGCCAAATCGGAACCGCCGCCCGGCTCGGTGAGCACAATCGAAGCGATTTTCTCTCCGGAGATCATCGGCGGCAGATAGCGGGCTTTTAGCGCTTCAGAGCCGAAGTCGATCAAGTAAGGCGCGGTCATGTCTGTCTGAACCAGGCTGCCCATGGTCAGACCGCGCGAGCGGCAGCGGCCCATCTCCTCGCAGAAGACCACGGTGCTCCAGATGTCGGCCTCGGCGCCGCCATATCTCTCTGGCGCACGAATGCCTAAGAAGCCCAGCTCGCCCATCCGACGAAAGACCTCTTTGGGGACGATGCCCTGAGCTTCCCACTCATCCACCTGCGGATTGAGCTCTTCGTTGACGAACTTTCTCACGCTGCGGCGAAAGATGCGCTGCGTTTCGGAGAACGGCCAGTCCATCGGATCACTCCTTTTTTCGCTGAGGCAAATTATAACGGTCAGGAGCTGAATAGCAAGACCGGGCTAGACAGGGCCCAGGCCGGTCAGAATCCGAATCGAGATCAAGCGCAAACATGACGCAGATCATTGTGAGGGCCGATTCGACTGGCTATACTGCTTTCGACTCTTCAGTCGAAATAGCAGGTGACAAGGGTGAGCAGAGAGGATACATGGGCACGGTAGAGAGGAAACTGCGCGAGCGGGAGGCGCGGCGCGAGCTGATCCTGCGCTCGGCTTTGCAGGTCATCGCCACACAGGGCATCCGTCAGGCCACCGTGGATCAGATCGCCGAGCGGGCCGAGCTGGGCAAGGGGACGATCTACTACTACTTCACCTCCAAAGAAGCGATCTTGGAGTCCCTACTGGAAGCCAGCCTGGATCAGTATTTTCACGGCATCCTAGCCCAGATCGCTCAGGCGGACAAGCTGGCTGAGATGGCCCAGGCGGTGCTGCAACAGGTGCTGCGCAATCACGCAGCCAACCCGCCGCTGTTTCGCTTCTACTTCATGCTGTTGGCCGATCCCAGTGGGGCCCAGCTGATGCGGCGCTTCTCCCATCGTCATCTGAGACGCATGAGCGAGCTCCGGACGGCCATCGCGGCCCGCTGGGGGCTCTCACCCACCCCGGTCAGGCGCCTGGCCGACTTCCTGGGCACCTACGTTCACGGAGTGCTGGCCTTGGCCGTCTCCGGCCGGGACCCCGGTCAAGTAGGCCGCGATGCGACGGCCGCCTTGATCGCCTTCCTCTCCGAGGTCAGCAGCCACGGAGAGATCTCACCGCATACCCATTCAAAAGGAGGAGTAACACGATGAATCGTATCATGCTCGGTCTCATCACCATCGCTTTGGTGCTCGCCGTAGCAGGCCAGACCCTGCAGGCTGCCGAACTGGCTCCCGATGAGGTGATGGTTCACTATCCCGTCGGTTACACCCATCTGTTGATGGCCGACCTGGGCAGCTTGTTGGGCGATCAGGCGCTGAGCCAGGGCTTAATTGACCCGCTGCAGCGTGCCCGCCAGCCCTTGGGAGAGATCATCTCCACCTTGAGCCTGCTGCGGATAGACCCTCAAACTGTGGGGGTGGCCGCCATGGGCGAGGGGCCGGGCTTGACCTCCTTCGCCTACGTGGAAGGACCCGGCGCTCAGACGGTGCTGCCGGCGTTGCAAGGGCTGCAAGGCGCAGTCGGCGCTCCCGGCTCACCTTTTACCAACTGGAAGCAGGAGAGGATCGGTGGCCTGCCGGTGGTCTTCACCGGAGGGCTCTTCGGGCCGGTGAAGATTCAATGGGCCTTCATCGTGGAGCCGCAGGCCTTTTGGATCGGCACCGAGGTGGCCTTCAGCGGCGAGCCGGACGTGGCCCGTCTGCGCGCCTCAACACAGAAAATCATCGCTCGGTACCTGGGTCAGGTGAAGCCGATGGCCGAGCTGCTTACGGCGCGCGACCTACGCGGAGGTCAGATCGCCTTCATACGGGTCAGTGATCCCACCCGCGATAAACCCCTGTTCGCCGGCGAAGCGGTCATGGGTTTCTCGGCCCGGATCACCGGGAAGAGCATCAAAGTAAAATTCCAGCTGCGCTTCAATACCCCAGCTCAGGCTCAGGCGGCGCTGGAGCAGCTACAAGCAGGACGGAGCAGCTATCTCTCGGCGCAGCTCTACCGGGCTAAGCTGGCCCGTGTGCTCTACGGCGGCCGCACGCCCGGCTTTCAGGTCCAGACAGACGTGACCGGACTGGTGGGACTGCTGCTGCTGACGATGCCCTTCTGAGGTCTAGATCGGTGGTCATTCAGCAGGTTCTGTATACGGTAGGGGCGTATGGCCATACGCCCCTACCACCCTGGAGACGGGCGTGAAGCTCTTTATAGGACTCTCTAGCTTGGCCAGAAGTTATCCGCGCACTACTTTGGCGTTGATCGCCGGCCTGACGCTGTTTTTCATCGGCGGCCTGACCCAACTGCGGATCGCCAATGACCCGCAAGAGTTCCTGCCCACTGCGCCGGTGGTGCAGAGCTTCCGCCAGGTTGAGCGGGACTTCGGCAGCGCCAGCTTTACCCATAAGCTGTTCGTGCGTTTCGCCCCCCGGCCGGGCTATTCCGTCAAGTCGCCCCAGGCGGTATTGGAGCAAGAGCGCGTGCTGGAGGCGCTGCGCGCCGTGCCCGGCATCGTCTCGGCCACCGGCTTGCCCGATTGGGTCAAGGAACTGCGCCGTCAGATGCACGGCGGCGACTCGGCCTATGCCCAACTGGTCCCTTACGATAAGCAGCTAGGCTATAGCCTAGCCGAGCTGATTAAGCTGACCTTTCAGCGCCTCGCCTTTGCCAAGCAGTACGTCTCAGATCAGGGCACGGCGATGGTGGTGGCCCAGATCAGCCCCCAGGCCGATCTGGCCCAGGTGGCCCATCTGGCCCAGGCAGCGCTCCTGCCACTCCAGCGACAAGAGCAGGCGACCAAGAGCGGCCTGATGAGCTACGGCAGCGCCCTGGAGATATTCAATCGGACCACCCGGCGCGACCTGCGGCTCTTCGCCCCGCTGACCATCGGCCTGGTGGTGCTCCTGCTCCTGTGGCTCTTCCGCCACCTGCGTCCGGCCGACTGGCGCACCCTGCTGCCGGGGGCGGCCGGCCTGGCCCTGATCGCCATCGGTCCGGCTCTGCCATTGGGAGGACTGCCAGATTGGGCGCCCTGGCTGGCCGGCTCGACCTTGATCCTGATCAGCCTGCTCTGGAGCCTGCGCCACCTGCTCAATCTCTATCTGGTGCTGATCGTGGTGGGGCTGGCCGGGGTATGGAAACTGGGTCTGTTAGGCCTCTTGGGCCTGCCGCTCAACTTCCTGCTCGTCTCGACCATCCCGCTGATCATCGGCGTGGGCATTGATTATCCCATCCATCTGCTTCATCGCTACGAAGAGGAGCGGCGCGGCATGACCGGCCAGGCTGCAATGGGCAAGACCCTCGAGCATAGCACCCGTATGCTCCTGGCCAACACCCTCACCACCGTGGCCGGCTTTTCTTCGCTCTTGCTCACCCAGAGCTTGCCCATACAGACCTTCGGTCTGCTCTTCAGCTTCGCCATGATCGCCAACTTTCTGCTTACTTTGACGCTGCTGCCGGCGATCAAGCAGCTCCAAAGCGAGGGGCGCTCCAGGCAAGCGGCGCGGCCGGTGGGCCCGGTCGCCCGGACTGCCAGCCGCTATGTGCGACTGGTGAGCAACAGTTGGCGGGTCGGCAGCGCGGCACTGCTGATCATTCCGCTCCTGGGGCTGGTGCTGCTTTGGGAAGGGTTGCCGCTCAACCTGCACGCCTCCGACCTGCGGCGCATGCTCCCGGCCGGCTCGCCCATCGTGCGCCTCTATAACCAGATTGATCAGGAGTTTCGCCCTTACGATCAGACGGAGCTGCTGGTGCGCGGCCCCGTTGGGCGGCTGGCGCTGATGCGCGCCGAGCTGATCGAGATCCCCATGCGCCTGGCCGGCTCACCCTATACGCGCCAGGTGCGCGGCATCGCCCAACTGATAGATGACCTACGCAACGCCAGTCCTCAGATGGAAAAGGGCTTCATGCAGCGCTTCCTCGGCTCCGGCCCGGACTCCGCCTATCAATGGGCACTCACTTATCTGAGCCAGAATCCCCAGTTAGCCGGCCGGGCGGCGGCCTACTTGCAGCGCGACCGCTCAGGCGCTTTCAATGAAACTGTGGTGCGCATCGGCACGGCTCGCTATACCTCCGAAGCCGACCTGCGGCGGGTCACCGCAGATATCAGTGGCCGGCTAGCCCCGGTGATCACCAAGCTGAAGCGGGCCGGCTATCAGGTGTGGCTGACCGGGACACCCTTTGTGGAATTGGCCAGTTTGGGCGCCGTGCGCCAGAGCTTTCTCACCTCGCGGATCTTCGCGCTGGTACTGAGCTTGCTGCTGGTCGCTTGGGTCTTGCGCTCCTGGCTCTGGGGGCTGTTGGTCGCCGGCCTCATGCTGCCGACTACCGGAGTGGAGCTGGCGACGATTCATGCCTTGGGCATCGAGATCAACGCTTTCACCGCCGTGGTCGGCGCGGTGAGCATCGGTCTGGGGGTGACCTATGCCATTCCGCTCATCGAGCGCTTTCGCGAGCGGGGTGGCCTGATAAAGAGCTTGACCACCACCGGCGAGGCGATCTCAGTGGCCTATCTCTCCACCATGACGGCCTTTCTGGCGCTGCTGCTCGGTGGGATAGTCTGGAACACCGATTTCGGCATTCTGGCCGGTGTGGCCATCTCCGCGGCATATCTGGTGACGCTGCTGGCCTTCCCCGCCCTGGTGGGCATGTTGCCGCAACTGCTCCTGTGGCTGCGCGGCCGGAAAATCCCGGGACTGAGCTCCTGGTTGGCTAAATATGCCGCCGGCGCTTTGCTCCCTTCAACGACAAAAGGAGTAACCGATGAAGAAAATCCTCGTCATCAGCCTACTGGCGCTGCTGCTGGGCTGGGGGGCCTTCTCCCTCAAGAGCGCGAGCGCCGCTGACTGCGCAAACAGCACCCTCGATAGCGATCACGATGGCCTGACCAACTGCCAAGAACAGATCTTAGGCACGAACCCGAACAACCCGGATACCGACGGCGATGGGATCTCCGACGGAGTAGAGTACTGGCAAACCTTTACCAATCCTCTCCAGGCCGACAGCGACGGGGACGGGATTCCCGACGGCAGCGATCCCTATCCCCGGCACTTGCTCTATCAGGATCTCTCCGGGGTGACCACCGACACCGACTCGATCTTGCAGGGGAAGAGCGAAGGTCCGACCGGTTGGGCGGTGCACCAGAAAACGGTGGTGCGCGTCGGCGATGTGATCACCATCGACTGGTGGGATTATATTGACCCGCAAAAGTTCGTGCTCCGTGGGGCCAAACTGCGCATCAGCTTCGACTTCGCCGATCCCAATCGAAAGGACTTCACGGCCGACGGCTCCTATCAAGTCAACGTGAAGGCTGACACGGCACATATCATCTTGCCACTGGCCTCAGGTCAAATCCTCGACCGGACGATCCCTTGGAAGCCGGACTCCATGACCATCTCCGACTGGGCCTACCATCTCTACAGCAAGCCCCTGAAAGTAGGTCAGACCTACGATTTCCACGTATTCTACCCTGAGTTATTGGCCTCGGGAGAGGACCCATTTTTCAGCGTACATGCCCAAATCACCGGGGTGCAAAAGGTCCCGTTGGACAGCCGTTTGGGCCGGCGCGAGTATCAGGTCTATCAAGTCAAGGCCACCTTTCGGCATGTGCCCTTCAAGGACCCCTTCTTCGCACGCTTCTTGGGACCAAAGCCCCAACTGGACGCCGAGGCCTGGATCACGGTCAAAGACGGGGTGCTCCTGCGTTATAGCACGCCGTTCTTCCGCACCTCGCCGACGAAATCGGTCGGCTTCTCCGACTTCATCGTGCAGCACTGAAGCTGCGAAAGGAGGCCTATCGTGCTCTCAAGCCTATTTGCCAACCCGTACAACTTCAGCACCTTCGCTGCCTTCTCAGAACTACTGGTGACTACAGCGGTGCTCACAGTGATCATCTCCAACCTGCGAGGGCACCCCCTCCGCTGGAAGCTGCTCTGGGGCACCCTGGCCTTTGAGCTGCTGGTCAACGTCAGCTACATGGTCTCGCGAACGATGGTGATCGCTCAGTATGATCCCCAGCCCTTGGATAACTGGCTCGGCCTGTTCGGCATGTTGCACGGCCTGCTCTCGCTCTTGATGCTCGTAGGGCTGATCGTGCTGGCGCTGCTGGCCACCCGGGCCTTCTTTCGCCAGGGCCAAGCCTACTTTCAGCAGCATCGTGGGCTCAGCTATCTTTTCATCATCCTCTGGCTGATCAGTGTGGGCTCGGGGGAAATACTCTATCTGGTGGTTTGGCATCTCTCGGCAGGCTAGAAAAATATAAGATAGCACAAAATCATAGAGGCGGGATGATCCTAATGCGAGGGGGAAGTTATTGCCAGTTCTCACCTCTAATTGAGTAGATTCTCGCGTCATCAAAGGAGAAGGCTGGCAGGAGTTGAGCGGTCAGGTTAAGATGAAGCTGAGCGTTAGGCGGTGATATGTATGGTGACGAGGGTGATGGTGGTTGATGAACGGAAGGAGCTCCTGCGGGAGCCCTACGTGGTGCACCTGGGCGGTTGGAGCTTAGAGCGCTATTTGCAAGAGGCGCCAGACCACCTAATTTGGGAGTTCGTGCGAGGGGAGGTCGTGATGCATTCACCGGCGACGGCGGAGCACCAAGAGTTGGTGGGCTTTCTTTACCGACTTATGGCTGGCTATTGCGAAGACCGAAACTGGGGGAAGATATTAACCGGTCCGGCAGCGGTTCAGATCCTTCCGGAGGTGGTCCGGGAGCCGGACCTCTTCGTCCTGCCGCCGGAGGCGGTCTCCCGGGCCAAGGGGACGCCCCTGAAGGTGCGTCCTGCCTTGGTGGTGGAGGTGATCAGCCCCTCCACCCGCACGATCGATCTCAAAGAGAAGGTCGAGGAGTACGCCCTGGCCAGGATCCCAGAGTACTGGGCGGTGGACAGTGAGAAGAGAGAACTCCTGGCCCATCGGTTGGCAGGGGCTCGTTTCCAGAGGGAGCACCTGAGTCGTGGAAGGGTCGAGAGCCGTGCGGTCCCCGGACTCTGGCTGGATGTCGGCTGGCTCTTTCAGGAACCACTACCGCCCGCCGCTGGATGCTTGCGGGAGTTGCTCGAATCGTCTGTCAAGGGTTAGGGAGACAAGGAGCAAGGCGGATATTCTCCCTGTCACCCCGGAGAATCTAGTTTAACAGGGTGGGTCCGTGCTATAATCGCTTGATTGCCGGCGAAAGGGTGAGACGATTGATCATCGGCGTTCCGCGAGAGCTATCGTTGTTGAAAGGCCTGGCCGAGCGGCGGGTGGGACTGGTGCCGGCCGGGGTGGCCGAATTGGTCAGCCTGGGTGGACAGGTCTATCTCGAACATGGTGCCGGAGAGGGCGCCGGCTTCTCCGATGAGAGCTATCGGCAGGCCGGGGCTGAGGTGGTCTATTCCAAGGAGGAGGTCTATCTGCGCTCCGACCTGATCTGCAAGGTGGAGCGGCCGGCCCCGGAAGAGTGGGAGCTGCTGAAGGCCGATCAGGCGCTCTGCGGCTTCTTGCACCTGAGCGTCGCGCCGCACGAACTCTTGAATCGGCTGATCGAGCGGTCTGTGCTCAGCGTGGGCTATGATATCATCCGCACCGCCGAACGCCAGCTGCCGGTACTCCATCCCATCAGCGAGATCGCCGGAAAACTGGTCCCCCAGATCGCGGGGCGCCTGCTGGAGCGAGGCCGGGGGGTGCTGCTCGGCGGCCTGCCGGGCATTCCGCCCGCCGACGTGGTCATCCTGGGGGGCGGCACGGTAGGTTATCAGGCGGCGCGCGCCCTGCTGGGGGTGGAGGCACGGGTGCTAATACTCGACAAGCGACTGGAGCGGCTGGAAGAGCTGGATCGGCTCTTCGCGGGACGGGTGGTCACCGCCTCGGCCACGCCGCAAAACATTGAAAAATTCGTCCGTTTTGCCGATGTGCTCGTCGGTGCGGTGCTGGAGCCCGGCGCACGCGCGCCCGTTTTGGTCAAACGGGAGACGGTGCGGGCCATGAAGCGCGGCGCGGTGATCATTGACTACTCCATTGACCAAGGGGGCTGCATCGAGACCTCGCGGCTGGTCCCACATCAGGATTATATCTACGAAGAGGAAGGCGTGATCCACTTCTGCGTGCCCAACTGTTCCAGCCTGGTGGCGCGCACGGCCAGCCTGGCCCTGACCAACGCGCTGCTGCCCTACCTGCGGGCCGTCGCCCGTGAGGGGCTGCCCGGCGCGCTGTGGCATCATCCCGACCTGGCCCGCGGGGTCTTCACCCTGGGGGGCTATATCACCAACGAGCAACTGGCCCACGCTGCCCCCGAGCTGTCCGACCGGCTCCGGCCCCTGGCAGAGCTGCTTCAGCGCCCGGCCGATGAGCAGGAGGAACGATGAGCTGGCTGGAAAGCTACTGGCAGAAACGGGTCACGCCCCAGGAGGCCGTCTCGGCGGTCCAGAGCCACCAACGCATCTATATCAGCGGCAATGCGGCCACTCCTTTTGTCCTGCTGGAGGCACTGGCCCAGCGCAAGGATGAGCTGGCCGACATCGAAGTTATCCACGTGTTGCTTCTCGATGATCAGAAGCAGCTAGACCCGCTCTCCCGACCGGAAATGGTCGGTCATTTCCGGCATAACTCGCTCTTCGTCGGACCGGCCGATCGCCCGGCGGTCGTCGCCGGTCGGGCCGACTACCTGCCGATCTTCCTCTCCGAGATCCCCGGGCTCCTGCGCACCCGGCTGCCGATCGATCTGGTCCTGATTCATCTCTCCCCTCCGGACGAGCACGGCTTCATGAGCCTGGGTGTCGAGTGCATCGCCACCAAGGCGGCCATCGAGACGGCACACTGCGTGATCGCTCAGGTCAACGACCGGATGCCACGGACTCTAGGTGATGACTTCGTGCATATCTCCAAAATTGACAAGCTCATCGAGGTCTCCGAGCCGTTGCCTCAACTGACCGCCTCGCCGCCCGGTGAGGTCGAAAGGCAGATCGCCACCCATGTGGCCACGCTAGTGCCGGACGAGGCGACCCTACAGGTGGGCATCGGCGGCATCCCCGATGCGGTGCTGGCCCAACTGACCGATCGCCGTGACCTGGGCATCCACTCGGAGATGATCTCCGATGGGGTGATGAAGCTGATGGAAGCCGGCGTGATCAGCGGGGCCAAGAAGACGCTGCATCGTGGTAAGGCCATTGCCACCTTTTTGCTCGGCTCGGAAACGCTCTATCGCTATGCCAATAACAACCCGGCCTTCGAGATCCACCCTGCCGATTACACCAATGATCCCTTCGTGATAGCCCAAAATGAGCGTATGATCGCCATCAATTCGGCCATCGAGATTGATCTTACCGGCCAAGTCTGCGCCGACTCGATCGGCGCGGTGATCTACAGCGGCATAGGCGGTCAGGTCGATTTCATCCGCGGCGCGGCGCACTCCAAGGACGGGGTGCCGATCATCGCGCTGCCCTCGACGGCCAAGCGGGGCGAGATCTCCCGCATCGTTCCTCGCTTGCGACCGGGGGCCGGGGTGGTCACCTCGCGCGGTGATGTGCACTATGTGATCACCGAATATGGCATCGCCAACCTGCATGGGGCCAACCTGCGCCAGCGCGCCGCGGCGCTCATTCGCATCGCCCATCCTCACTTCCAGGAGGAGCTAGAAGCCTCCCTGAGCCAAAAAAATTCGACCGCCCCCTGTTAGCCAGGAGGCGGCCTACATCTGAGTGATCAATTCATCACCTCGATGAATAGGTGATGGAGCTCTCTTGAGAACTCCACTCGTTCTCCCGTTCTGGGAGCGACATTATCTTACTGCCGCCACTTGCCGGCAGTCCATAACCGGTGTCATATTTGTGGCGGACTCCCGCGGGTGGCTATACTGGCCACAGAAACTGGCCCCAAAGGAGAGCTAAGCTATGCCCCAACATGACCAGCTCATCGTCCTGAATAAAGACGAGGACACCGTCTCGTTCATCGAGGTGGAAAGCCGGCAGACTGTGCAGAAGATCGGCGTGGGCCACAACCCTCACGAGGTGGGACTCACACCCGATGGCAAATTCGCCTACATCTCGAACGCCGGCGGCAACAGCGTTTCGGTCCTGGACAACGCCTCGCGGCGCGAGACCGAGCGCCTGGAGCATCCCGACTATCAATTTCCCCACGATATCAAGATCACCCCCGATGGGGCAAAACTTTATTTGGCCGTGACCTATGCCCATGAGATCTTCGTCTATCAGCTACCCTCGCACCGCTTGCTGAAGATCATCCCCACCGGCCAAAGGCTGTCGCACATGCTGGCCCCCACACCCGACTGGCGCTATATCTATATTCCTAATATCGGCTCAAACACCGTCTCCTTGCTCAACACCCAGACCGACGAGATCGAAAAACATATCGCGGTGGGCCAGGGACCCGAAGGGGTTGCGGTTCATCCCGATGGCCAATTCCTCTACGTCGCCAACCAGGACGACAATAATCTCTACGTGCTGAGCACCGAGCATCACGGGATCATTGCCAAGCACCCGCTGGGGAGCTGTCCGGTGCGTATGGTCTTCTCGCCCGATGGACGCTATGCTTTCATCCCCAACCGCGAATCGCACGATCTCTCGGTCGTCGAGACCGCCAGACATGGGGAGATCAAGAGGATTCCGGTGGGGCGTTGGCCAGGCGGGATAGTCTTCGATCCTCAGGGACGACGGGCCTATGTGGCCAACAACAAGACCAATGACATCTCCATCATTGACGTGGGCGCGCTTCAAGAAATTGGGCGCATCCAGGCGGGGATTCACCCCGATGGGATTGCCTATCTGGCCGCGCGCTAGGGGCCAGTAACACGGTTATCTGTCACGCTCAGTAATCAGAGAGAGGCCTCGGCTTAGCGCCGCCGAGGCCTCTCGTCGTTGTTCGGTCAACGGTCAGGAACGCTACTTGCCCGTCTCACCCACGGCGTACGCCGGGCAACAGACCGGGATTCCAAAGGATCTGAGCGCACGCCTGACCGACTTTCATCAGCGTACTCCCGATCCAGAGATCCCAATTGCTTGGCGTGGGCTGCCCGGTCGTGTTGTACTGGGAGGCACATAGCGTGTCGCCCCAGTTGGCATAGGTAAGTGTCCAATCGGTGTTCACCCCGGGCAGGAACAGCCAGACGGGGGTCATGACAGTCCAAGGGGCAAAGGCTCGCTGGCCGGTGCTCCCTGTCCGCGATCCGGTGATATCGGCGATGACTAGTGCCAATTCACGCTCCGGATCGTTGGCCGCATCCACCCGCTTCATCTGATCGGTACTGGGACTGACGATATAGCTGAGCGACGTGCTGAAACCGGTTAAGCCGGTGAGTACCAAGTCGGTAGAGTCCAACTGATACTGCTTGGTGGGTGTGCCGGAAGAGCCTTGGTAGAGAGCCACGTTAGCCCCGAAGATGCTGGTGGTCAGCACATAGGCGCCTTCATCAAACCGTTGAGCTTGGATCTGACCCGCAGCCGAGGCCCCGGGAAGAGTTGTGGGAGCCAGCCCCACCAGATTTGCGCCGGCGCAACCATAGAGCAGCAACGATAGACCGGCCAACAGCGCTATGGCAACGCTTAATCGTCTGATTGGCATGACAACCTCCTTATAGAGTGTTGCTAGAGTAATTCTCACTCTAGCAGGCTCGATCGGCAGTTGTCAAAAAACAGAGATCGTTCTCTCAGGTCAGCCGGTGCAGATCGAGCGCCTGCTCCAGCTTTTCTGCCGAAAGCAACTTCTTCTCGGCTACGACCTCCCGAATGGGCCGGTTCGTGCGCAGCGCCTCTTTGACCAGCTCAGCGGCCTTCTCGTAGCCGATATAGGGGCTGAGCGCCGTGGCCACCTGTGGGGTGCTCTCGGCATAGTTGCGACAGGTGGCCTGGTTAGCCTTGATCCCCCGCACGCAGCGCACGGTGAAGGCCCGGATGCCGCTGGTGAGGATCTCGATCTCTTGCAATAAGTTATAGGCGATTACTGGCATCATCACGTTGAGCTCCAACTGGCCCGCCTGTCCGGCGCGTAGGACGGTCAGGTCGTGGCCCAGCACCTGAAAGCAGACCATGTTCAGCATCTCGGCCATCACCGGGTTGACCTTGCCGGGCATGATCGAGGAGCCTGGCTGAACGGTGGGAAGCTGGATCTCGCCTAGGCCGGTCTTAGGACCGGAGGAGAGCAGCCGCAGGTCATCGGCGATCTTGGTCAGGCTGGTGGTCAGCGTGCGCAGCACGCCGGAGACATTGACGGCCGCATCGCGGTTCTGAATCGCCTCAAAGCGATTCTCGGCAGGTCGGAAGTCCAGCTGGGTGACCTCGTTGATCTGCTGAACGCAGCGCTCGGCGTAGCCTTCCGGGGTGTTGATCCCGGTGCCGATCGCGTTGCCGCCGATGGCCAGCTCGCGCAGGTCATCTGCAGCTCGCTCCAGACGCGCCTGCCCCAGCTCGATCATCCGGGCGTAGGCACCGAACTCCTGGCCCAACCTCATCGGGACGGCATCTTGTAGATGGGTGCGGCCCGACTTGATGATCTCATCGAACTCGTCCGCTTTCGCCTGCAAAGCCTCTTGCAGCTCTGCCAGAGCCGGCAGCAGCTCCTGGGTGATCTCTTGGAGCGCCGCGATGTGCATGGCAGTAGGAATGGTGTCGTTGGTCGATTGGCCCCGATTGACATGGTCGTTGGGGTGGACCAGCCGGTAGTCACCTCGTTGCCCGCCTAACAGCTCGATTGCCCGGTTGGCCAGCACCTCGTTGGCGTTCATATTCTGCGAGGTGCCCGCCCCGGCCTGATAGACGTCCACGACGAACTGATCGAGCAGTTTTCCGCTTAAAACCTCATCGGCCGCTTGGACGATCGCCTGAGCGATTTTTTCATCTAGCTGGCCCAGCTCAGCGTTGGCCTGAGCGCAAGCGCGCTTGACGACCGCCTGCGCTCGGATGAATGATCTTTGCAGGTGAAGCCCGCTAATCGGGAAATTTTCCACGGCGCGCTGGGTTTGGGCTCCCCAGTAGGCGTCGGCCGGGACCTTGACTTCACCCAGCGAGTCATGATCTACCCGATACTCCATGAGCATTCGCCTCCATGTTGGTGCTGTAGGGGCGAATGCTTCGCCCCTACTATAAAACACCTGCTTCGGCTTCGGCCTTGGCTGCCTGCACGCGCTTGATCATCTTCAGGCGGAAGATCTCCTCCCGCTCGTTCTGCTCCAATGCATCTTGAATATAACGGATCACCCGCTTGAACTCCGGGATGGTGATCTCATCCAAGGCGTTGATCTTGCGATTTAAGCCACCCATCTCCCGGCCCACCACTTTGAGATTATGCTCGATGTGCGCGATGGCCAGCATCCGCTCCAAGACGCTCTCGCTGATCGAGGCGACGCTCTCGATGCGCGCGCTGACGCTGGCCGGGTTGTAGCCGCGCGAGAGCAGGTCGCGCCGCAGGGCCGGCGCCTTCATGCGGAAGATCACCGTTCCCATGATATTATCCTGCGCGATGTCCAGCTCCACCCGTTGACTGGTGGCCAGCGCCAGCGAGCGTATGGTCACCGTGCCCTCGCGGGCCACCGTTAAGGCCAGTAGCCCCTTGAGGCGCACCAGGTCACCCAGCAGCGCCTCCCGTTTGCCCTTGTACTGGCGCACCATGATCAAGAAACGCCCCAGGAGGGCTTCTTTCTTCTTCTCCAGGATCTCTTTGCCCTGCTGGGCGGTGGCCAGCGCCCGACGGGTGCGCAATAATTCGTCACGAGTGGTGCGAATACTGGTGACTGCGGCCATTGGCTCTCCTTTCGCCTCTCCTAGGCGGCGACCGCCTCGGCCGCTTTGCCGGGCATATACTGCTCGACGAACTTGTCCTCCACCCGGCGCAGCTCGGAGCGCGGTACTTCCGAGAGCAGTTGCCAGCCCCACTCCATGCTCTCTTGCATGCTGCGCGGCTGCTCGCCCTGATTGACGAACTCCCGCTCGAAGCGCTCGGTGAACTTGAGCACCCGCTGCTCGGCGGCACCCATCCCCTCCGAGCCGATGATCGCCGTCAGCCGTCGCAGCTCAACGCCCTGAGCGTAAAGCGCATAGAGCTGGTCTTGCAGCTGCCGGTGATCCTCGCGCGTCTTGCCTTTGCCGATTCCCAAGTTCATCAGACGCGAGAGGCTGGGCAGCGGGTTGACCGGAGGATAGATCCCCTGGCGATCCAGCTCACGGCTGAGCAGGATCTGCCCCTCGGTGATGTAGCCGGTCAGGTCGATCACCGGATGAGTGATGTCGTCGTTGGGCATGGTGACGATGGGCAACTGGGTTACCGAGCCAGGTTGGCCATGGATCAGGCCGGCCCGCTCGTAATTGGTGGCCAGGTCGGTGTAGAGATAACCGGGATAGCCTCGCCGACCGGGGATCTCCTCCCGCGCCGAGGAGATCTCGCGTAGCGCATTGGCGTAGTTGAGCATGTCGGTCAGGATGACCAGCACGTCCTTGCCTTTGTCGAAGGCGAAATATTCGGCCGTGGTCAAGGCCATCTTGGGGGTCAAGATGCGCTCGATGGTGGGGTCGTCGGCCAGGTTCAAGAAGAGGATGGCGTTGGCCAGCGCGCCAGACTCCTGAAACTGGCGATAGAAATAATTATACTCACGCGAGGTAATCCCCATCCCTCCGAAGATCACGACCAATTCACCCTCCGACTGGCGGATCACCTGGCGAGCGATCTGCGCGGTCACCTGGTTGGCCGGCAGGCCTGCGCCGGTGAAGATGGGCAGTTTTTGACCCTTGACCAACGTGTTCATCAGGTCAATGGCCGAGATGCCTGTTTCGATGTAGTCGCGCGGCTGGGCCCGCGAGACGGGGTTGATGGGGCTGCCAGTGATCGGTCGCTCGACCTCAGGGAAGATCTCGCCCAGGCCGTCGCGTGGGTGGCCGCTGCCGTCGAAGACCCGGCCCAGCATCTCCTCGGAGAGCGGCAGCTTGACCACATCGCCGGTGAAGAAGATCTCGGTCGCCTTCTTATCCAGGCCGTCGGAACCTTCGAAGACCTGGACGACGATGACCCGTTCGCCCACCTCGAGCACCTGGCCGTTCTTGCGGCGCTGTTGGCTATCTACCAGGACAACCCGCTCGTTGAATTTGACGTCGGCGACGTTGTCTAAGAAGACCAGCGGTCCCTTGATCTCATTGATCTTGCGATACGCCTTGCTGTACAGCTCCGCCATCGGCGACCAACTCCTTCAGTAATTGCTCGTATTTTGGCGCAAAATCTTCGTTCTCGAAGTAGCGCATGCGGGCCAGCTGCTCCCAGCCGGGCCGAGCCTCGATCTCGGCGTAGGGCCGCTTGCCGAGCAGCCCCCGACAGTGTTGATAGAAAGACAGGATGGCCTTCATCATGTAGAACTGCTTTTGCAGGGGACAGTAGGCCTCGATCTCGTGAAAGGCGCTCTGGCGTAGGAAGTCATCGCGGATGGTGCGGGCGATCTGCAGCAAGAGCTTGTCCGGATCGGAGAGCGACTCGCGGCCCACCAGCTGGACCGTCTTGGCCAACTCGTCCTCGCGCTGCAGGATCTCCAACAGCTCGGCCCGCATCTGCAAGAATTCCTCGCTCAATTCCTGATCGTACCAGTTTTTGAGCGCATCGAGATAAAGCGAGTAGCTGGTCAACCAGTTGATCGCCGGGAAGTGGCGACTGTAGGCCAGTTGGGCGTCCAGTCCCCAGAAGGTGCCGGCGATGCGCAGGGAGTTCTGCGTCACCGGTTCGGAGAAGTCGCCGCCCGGCGGTGAGACGGCCCCGATGACGGTCACCGAGCCCTCGCGTGCCTGGTCCTGCTGACCGTTTTGATCGGCGCTGCTTAAGCAGCGCACCCGGCCACTTCTCTCGTAGAACGAGGCGATACGCGATGCTAGATAGGGCGGGTAGCCTTCCTCTCCGGGGATCTCTTCTAGCCGTCCGGAGATCTCGCGCAGCGCCTCGGCCCAGCGACTGGTCGAATCGGCGAAGAGGGCCACATCGTAGCCCATATCCCGGTAATATTCGGCGAAAGTAATGCCGGTATAGATGCTGGTCTCGCGCGCGGCCACCGGCATATTGGAGGTATTGGCGATGAGGATGGTGCGGTTCATCAAGGGCTCGCCGCTGCGGGGGTCCTCCAATTGGGGGAACTCGGTGAGCACCTCGGTCATCTCGTTGCCGCGCTCGCCGCAGCCCACGTAGATCACGATGTCGGCGTCGGACCATTTGGCCAAGGTCTGTTGGGTGACTGTTTTACCACTCCCGAAAGGTCCCGGAATGATCGCGCTACCGCCCTTGGTCACCGGGAAGAGCACATCGAAAATCCTTTGGCCGGTGACCAGCGGGATCGAGGCGGCGATCTTCTCCAGATAGGGTCGGGGACGGCGAATCGGGCAGCGCTGCCGCAGGAAGAGCTCTTGGCCGTCCTCAAGCTGGGCTACCGGCTCCTCAATCGTATACTCGCCCCCTTTGATCTCTGCGATCACACCATTGACGCCCTCAGGCACCATGATCTTATGCAAGACGGTGCTGCTCTCTTGCACCGTGCCGATGATATCCCCCGGTCCCACCCGGCCGCCGACGGCCACCGTTGGCTCGAAAGGCCAGCGCCGCTCGCGGGGCAAAGGGTCAGCAGTCGTGCCTCGGCGAATGAAGGCACCCGTCTGCTCGCTGATCACCTCTAGCGGCCGTTGAATGCCATCGTAGATCGAGCCGATCAAGCCCGGTCCTAGCTCGACTAGGAAGGGTATCCCCTCGCTACTCACCGGCTCACCCACCGTCAAGCCGTCGGTCTCCTCATAAACCTGGATCGAGGCCAGATCACCCTTGATCTCGATTACCTCACCCATTAGGCCTAGCTGGCCGACCTGGACCAGGTCACGGATCTTGATCCCCTCCATCCCCTTGGCCTGCACTACCGGGCCGGAAACTCGAGAAATCTGTCCTGCAATCACGCTCATGATCCTTCCTCCCCTACATAGATCTTCTGTCCCAAGTAGCGTCGGGTCAGTTCGTCGATATAAGCCTCATCATGTTGGACCTCTTCGGCCGGGAAGGAGGCCACCATCGGCAGCTCCTGTCCTTCGAAGGCCCGCTCAAAGCTCTCCATATAGCGCTCATCGACGAGCACGATGCCGATATCCCCCATCGAGAGGATCTGCTGAGCCAGCCGTCCGGCGTCATCGGGATCGGCCAACTCCAGCACAGCGATGCCTCCGACGCGGAAGGCGTCGGCCAGAGCACTATCCGCGATTATTAACGGTTTCAAGTCGGATCATATTCCTTTCTATGTCGGCGCGCGCCGCGTGATAGGCCAGCCCTTGGGTGATCACCCGCAGGTTGGTCATCTCCACCTGTTGGCGCCAGATCAAGGCCAGCGCCAGCCCGATGCTGAAGGGTTGTCCCACATTGAAGTGGCAGTTCCGTTCATAGAGAGAACTCTCCAGCCGTTCCTGCAGGGTGTTGGCTGCCAGTGCTTCCTCGAAACCCTCCAACAGCGGCGCATAAGGCGTCTCCCCCAGCAGGCGGGCGAAGACCGCCGGATCGCCGCTGTCGATCAGTTTCCTGACGAACTCTCGTGTCAGATTCTCGCCTCCGGCGAGGATATAACGATAGCGCTCTTCCGAACTGACCCCTTCCTCGACCACGCGCAGGGCATAGACGATATTAAGCAGATCGGCTTCACTGCCCAGGGCACGGCGCACTTGGGCGGCGTTATGGCCGCCCATCGAGAGCAATTTCGCCCGCGAGGAGCCAAAATAGAACGAATCCAAAGCGCTCTCCAGTAGGGCCAGCTTCCCAGAGGAGTCGTACTCCGGCAGGGCGGCGGCCAGCGGTTTATGATCCCGGTGGCCCACCGCGAGCAGGTAGTCAATGCAACCGGCAATATCCTCATGCTTGAGCAACTCCTGGTAAAACGAGAGGGGCATCAGCACGGTGGGATAGAGCGTCTGGGCGATCTCCTCCTGGCTGGCCTCGGCGTGAAAGCCACGCAGGATTGTCTTCAGATTGAAAAGGTCAAAGCGCTCTAGCACCAGACCGATGAGCAGATGCGGCTCCCCCATGTCCATGCGATAGATACGCCCTAGGATGCGTCCCCCATGGCGCAGCAAGGCATCCTCAACGAGCGCATAGCCCGAATATTCTACTGAGCTCGCTTCGATCTCCGGGGCATAGTCGGTCTCGGCCAGGTAGTTGACCAGCTCGGAGAGCTCGCTCAAGCCCAGCAAGCGCTCCCAGGCATCAGGCGGTAAGAGTTTGGCCCTCAGGGCGTGCAGTCGGGTATTGAGATACTCGTAGGACATAGTGATCTTTTAGGAGCTGGAGACCTCTTCGGCTTCCCGTTTAGTTCCCTGCCGGGTGGTGGCCACCTGCACCTGGGTCGGCTCCGCTTCGCCGAAAAGGGCCGGGCCTAACCGGGAGCGGAAGCGCGCCCGCAGGTTCTCGATCCGCGCCTGCAAGCGATTATCAATCACGGTATCGCCGCGCTCGTTGGTGGCGATAAAGCCTCCCAGCATCTCCTGGGGCTCCCCCAGCCGATGAGGAGAGCCTTTGAGCAACTTGCCCAAGAGCTCTTGATCGCGCGGGTCGGCCCGCAGCTGGAGCGGCCCTGGGAGCGCCCGCTCGGTCTCCTGTAGAGAGCGCTGCAAGAACGTTCGATAGGCTGCTTGATCTTCCCGCAGCCCAGCGGCCTCCTGAGCGAGGCGCTCAAAGAGCGCTGCGGCAGCTCGGCCCTTGGCCCGGATCAATGCCTCCTGGGCCTGGGCCTGGGCGCGGGTCAGCCGTAAGCGCCGTTCTTGCTCAATCTGGGCCTCCTGCTCGGTGCGATAGGCCATCTGCCAGGCCTGCAACTCGCGCTCGGCCTGCTCACCTAGCGTCTTGATCTGCGCCTCAGCCTCGGCGAGGATCTGCTCACCCTGCTGGCGACCCTCCTCCTCGATCTTCTTTAACAGGTCCATGATCTCCTTAAAGATTCCCGCGCGCGCGTTATCCGGCGACTACTTGAGCAGGAAGGCGACGACGAAGCCCAAGATGACCAGTGTCTCCGGGATAGCGATCAATATCAGGCCGGTGCCGAAGTAGCTCGAGTCCTCGACGACGGCGCCCATCACCGAGGCGATGATGCGCGATTGGGCCATGCCGGTCCCGATGGCACCGCCCAAGAAGGCCAGGCCGGCGCCGACCGCCTTGAGTCCGCCGAGCAGCCCGCCGCTCGTCTGGGTCTCGCCAGTCGCCTGAGCCAAGGCCACCGCTGAGACGGCCATCAGGGTTACGCTCAAGATTAACACGATCAGACTAGCTTTCTTCATAGGTAAAGCTCCTTTCACGGAAGGGTCGGTAGGCTTTCCCACCAGATTCTTCCAGAAAGAAACGCTGGAAGAATTCAACGTAATGAAGGCGCGCGGATTGGATCGTCCCCTCGAAGAGGCCCAGGCCGAAGTTGAGGCTATGGACCAGAATAGCCGCCAAGATCCCGAGGATAGCCATGATCCAGTTGGCCTTAATACCGCTGCCGGCTATCCCATCGGCCAACTCGGCCAATACGACGGAGGCCAGTCCAAAGCCCATCAGTCGGGCGTAAGAGATCACGCTGACGATGACGCTTTGGAACTCGAAGATACCCATGAAGCCACCACCCCAGATGAGCGGGCCCAGTGCCACGATCAACAGCGCCACACCGGGCGTGCGCAACTGAGGAGGCAAAACACCCATGAGCGCTCCCAGTAACAAGCTGAGCCCTACGAGCATCAACAGCGTGCTGGCTTGGGCCACATAGTGTTTCGGGTGGCGGTTCCTGAGCCCATTGATCACACCCAAAATCAGCCCCAGCACCACCTGCACCGCTCCCAGGGCGACGCTGAAGAGGAGATAGGGCATAAAGGAGGCCAGCCGGCTGAAGTGCGGCCAAGGCAGAGGCAGGCCGAAGAACTCCCCGAAGACGACCCCCAGGACCATCGAGACCGCCGCCGCATGGATGACCAGGGTGGTGGCATCGCGCACGATGGCCCCCCGATGCGCGAAGTGCCGCCTGGCCCACAGTCCCAGGGCCAGCATGACTGATCCGTAGCCGATGTCTCCCAGAATGATGCCGAAGAAGACGGGGAAGAAAAGGGTGAAGAAGGGCGTAGGGTCCACACTATTATACTTGGGCAGGGGTAGGATGGAGAGGAAAAGTTCATAGGGGCGAACCCAAGGGGGGTTCTGGAAGGCCACCGGGACCTCTTCGCGAGGGAAGGCGCCGCGCTCCTCCTTGAGGATGATCCCAGGGAACTGGTGGCTCAGCTCGTGCTTGAAGTGCGGCCACTCGTCTTGAGGCACCCAGCCGGAGATGAGCAAGGTATACTCTGTATAACCAAACTGGCCGGTAGCATCGAGCTGGGCCAGCCTGTTGTCCAGCGCCTCGGTCAGACGCACCAGATCGGTGGCATGGGCCTGAGCCAGTTGGTGAACCTGAGCCTCAATTTCCTGTAGGCGGCCAGGTATCGTCTCCCGCTGGCGCTTCAGCTCGGCGATTGCCGCGGCGAACTCCAGCTCCGGCGGCAGATGGGTCGGCAGCGCCAGGGAACGAATGCCCTTGGCCTGCAAATACTCGCCGACCATTGAGGCATACTCCGAGCGCAGCGAGATCAGCAGTGCAATGCGCTTATCGGAGAGCGGGGCCTGCACCAGCTTGGCTTTACCCTCCAGGTGGCGCTGGAGCAACTCGTCAACCTGACGCAGCGCGACGACCTGATCTTCGTCGGCGATCGCCGGCAAGAGTCGATATTCGGCACCGCGGGGCAATTGAGCGATTAGCGATTCGGAGACTTGGGTGATCTCGGTGAATTGCTCGCTGGTGGTCAATTGATCGCGCAGGGCACGTCGCTCGCTCACCAGGGCCTTGAGCCGCGTCTCGATCATCTCTTTGAGCTGCGTGCGCAGGGCCTTATGGAGCTCGCTCAGGCGCTTAGGCCCACCCTCCTGACGCCTTGGCTGCACCAACTTAGGGTCCACCTCGGCGAACAGATCACAGATGCCGCGGGCTTGGATGAGCGAGCTCTCGATCTGGCGGCGATCTTTCTCCAAGGGTTTGGCGTGCAGCGCTGCCTCTTTCCCCTGTTCCTCCTCGGCCGCTTCCAGCGGGACCTGTTCCAGGTGGAGCAAGCCCAACCGCTGAATGCGCTCGACCAACTCGTCCTGGCGGTCCTGGGTGTAGAGCAGGTAGACCCGCTTCATCTTGCGTATCATGAGGAATCAGCCTGCCAGTAGCTCCTTCTTCAGCTGGGCCAATAGCTCCTCCTGGCGCTGGGCGGCGCGCTGGCTGATTGCCTCGGCAGCAGCCTGACCGGCGGCGATGATCCGCTGGGCTTCGGCCTCGACCTCGGCGAGTGCTGCTTGGCGCGCTTTCTTCATCTCGGCTTTGGTCTCTTGCTCGACCTGTTGACGCCTGGCGGCGAGCGCCTGGCGGGCGGCGCTCAGCTTCTGTTGAGCTTGCTCCTGTTGGCTGGCCAGCCGTCGGGCGACCTCCGCTTCTTTGTCTCGCACGCTGATCAGCTCTTGGAAGCGCTCTTCCGGACTCCGCTCATTTATTGAGGGACTGTTTGCCTGCTGCTTTTTGTTGGCCATCTTCTCCTCGCAATAAAAGGCGCCTTGCTCTTATGCTTTGGGATTAAAAAGAAAGATACCCACGTGCCCTCCCTGGCGCGTCGGCCCCTCCCTCTCTCTGCGGCGCCAGTATAACAGAGCCCCGCGCCCGGTTCAAGCGCCGAATTGCCTCAGCTAAGCAATGTACGTAAAACTGAAAGTGAGCTTAGGGTTGTCTCCTGTTGAAAACCTGCTCGAAAGCGTAGGCCGCCCGCAGCAGCTTCTCTTCACACAAGGCGTCGGCCATGAGCTGCAAGCCGAAGGGCAGACCCTCCACCTGGCCACCGGGCAGGGAGAGCGCCGGCAGACCGGCCAGTGAGGCCGGCACGGTGTAAATATCGCTCAGATACATCTGGAGCGGATCGGCGGTCTTTTCTCCCAGCTTGAAGGCCGGGGTGGGCGAGGTCGGAGTCAGAATCAAGTCCAACTGCGCGAAGGCCCGGTCGAACTCCTGCTTGATCAGGGTGCGCACCCGCTGGGCCTTGCCGTAGAAGGCATCATAATAACCGCTGGATAGGGCATAAGTGCCCAGCATGATCCGTCGCTTGACCTCCGGGCCGAAGCCCTGTTCACGGCTCTCGGCGAAGAGCGCTTCCAGCGAGCGGTCATTGGCCCGAGCCGAGTAGCGCACACCGTCGTAGCGGGCCAAATTAGCGGAGGCCTCCGATGAGCTCAATAAGTAATAAGTTGGGATGGCGTATCGGCAGTGTGGCAGCTCGATCTCGAGCAACTTGGCCCCCAACTCGGTAAAAACCCGCTTCCAGTCGTTCAAGCATTCGGTAGCTTCGGAGGAGAGGTCCTGGAATAAGGCGGAGGGCAGGCCAATCTTCAGTCCGGCCACCGGACGATCCAGCTCTCTGGTGTAATCGGGATGGTCTATCTGTAGCGAGGTCGAGTCGTGGGGATCATGTCCGGAGATGATATTTAAGATCAATGCAGCATCCCGCACATCTCGGGTAAGCGGACCTATCTGGTCCAGCGAGGAGGCAAAGGCCACCAGGCCATAGCGCGAGACCAGGCCATAGGTTGGCTTGAGGCCCACCACCCCGCAGAGCGCCGCCGGCTGGCGGATAGAGCCGCCGGTGTCCGCGCCCAGGGCGCAGAGCGCCTCATGGGCGGCGACCGCCGCGGCCGAGCCTCCTGAAGAGCCGCCGGGCACGCGCTCCAGATCATGCGGGTTATGGGTGGAGTAGAACGAAGAATTCTCAGTGGAAGAACCCATGGCGAACTCATCCAGATTGGTCTTGCCCAGCAACGTTGCCCCGGCGGCCTGGAGTTTGGCAACCACGGTCGCATCGAATAACGGCCGGAATTCTTTGAGAAACTGCGAGCCGCAGGTGGTAGGAAACTCTGTAGTAGAAATATTATCTTTCATGGCCAGCGGCAGGCCTCTCAGCGGGGTCTGGGTCGACTGCTGAGCCTGAGCCAGGAGCGCTTCCCGGTCGGCAAGCCTCAGATAAGCCCGGATTTGAGGCTCGCGCAACTCGATAGCCCGGTAGAGCTCCTCGATGACTTCAGCGACGCGAATCTCCCCCTGAGACAGCAAATCCAGCAACCGGTGCAACGGTAGATCGTTAAGGGCCAAGCATACCTCCTAATCTGCCCCAAATATACCCTACCGGGCAGCCGACATCCAGAGAGCGCGCCCGGCCACTAAAGTGGCGGGCTAGAATTACGAAGCCTGCCTCCGCAGGCTAGCCCCCTAGGGGCTTTGTAAGCATAGCCCGTGGCTTCAGCCGCCGGGCGATTCTCAGGTAATCATCAGACTATACACGGTGTTTGTAAAGCCCACACCTCGGGTTACTTAGGACTTACGCTCCAGCAATGACCTGGCGCAGGATCACTGCCAGCCGCCCGCCCAACTGCTCCCAGCTATATTCCGGATGGGGACTCAGATCGAAGCTACGCTCCAGTTGGCCTCGCCGCCAGAGCGCCTGAGCTTTCCTGATCGCCCCGGCTATCGCCTCCGGCCGATTCTCAACTACCGGCCCCCGTCGCCACTGCTGCACCAGCTTAGCGGCGAAATCATCGGCATCAGAGCGGATGGCCAAAATGGGCCGCCCGGCGGCCAGATACTCGAAGAGCTTGGCCGGCAGTTGGGCCTGGGGCTCGGGAGAGCGATTGCCCAAGAAGAGCAGGATGCTAGCCCCCTTCTGCAAGGCCAGTGCCCGCCGCCGGGAGACGAAGCCCAAGAAACGCACTTGCGGGGGAAGTCGCTCTGGGCCGGCCCGTTCTCCGGCGACCAGCAGCTCATAATCGAGATCGCCCAACTGGGCCAGCGCCGCCCAGAGCGCCTGGGGCTCGCGCGTCCCGGCGTAGAAGCGCCCGGTGTAGACCAGCCGGAAGCGCGATGAGCCTTCGGCCAGGATCTGGGCATACTCCGCCGGGTCATAGCCGGAAGGCAAGACGGAGACCTGTTCTGGAGATAGATCAGGGTAATGCTCCAGATAGCCCGCCTTGGCTCCGGCAGTGGTCAAGATCAGCCGGTCGAGCCGTTTGAGCAGGCGAGCCTCCAGGTGCCGATCCAGCCTAATACGCCAGGCGGGACGTGGCCAGGCGGGATTAAAGGCCCAAGGGTCACCGGAGTCGGCCACCCAGGGTAGGCCAGAGCGCCGCTTGAGCCAGTAGCCCAGCAGATGAGCGCTGAAAGGATAGCCGGAGGAGATGATCAGCCGATAGTCATGCTCCCTGAGCAACCGGAGGCCCTTGGCCAAGGCGAAGGGCACCCACTCGATTGCCGGGTCGGGGACCAGCATGGCCTTGAGAACATCCAGCTTGCTCTTGCGGGAGGCGGAGGCGCCGATCTTCTCACCAGGTCGTCTCCGACGACGGTAGGCCAGGCGATGCAACGGGCCGGGCCAGGTCCGGTAGACACGCAGATCCTCAGGGAGCAAGTTCAAGCTGTCGGCGTCATAGCGCGGATGGCCGGGCGAGGGTGCGATGGTCAGCAGATCTACCTGCCAGCCGCGAGCGCTCAAGACACGGACTAACTGGGCCCAGCGGAGCGGCCTGGTGCCGATCAAGGGAGGAAACTCGTAGGCGCAGAGCAACAGTCGCCCTAACGCTTGATGCTGGCTAGAAGGCGTTTTGTCTCACCCAGAGCTCTGAGAGCTGCAAGATCAACGCGTCGTCAATGCGCGCACCGTCCGTCCCCGGCACCGGCAGGCCAGAGACCCAGAGACCCACGGCTTTAATTATCTCCTGGTCGTCAATATGCCGGTCGTGATTGGCGTCCAGGGCGCCGGCGACCTCGATCAGCTCCGACGAGGCGCTGCTGGGCGCCTGGCGGGAGGCCAAAACCTGGGCCAGGGCAGCGCTCAGGTTCAGTCGCCGGAAGCGGCCGCCGTTGCGCCGGTCCCAAATGACAGTCCCCGTCTGATAGAGCAGTCTACGCAACCGGTCGGGACTGACCGCTTGGCCGCTGGCGCGCAGGGCCTGAGTGAGCAGCGCCGCCCCACCCACTATCACCGGCGTCGAGGCCGAAGTGCCGGAGTTCAGATGCTCGTTGCGCCCTATTCCCGGCACATCGCTCTGGTAGCCGGGAGCGTAGAGCGGTGGATCTACCAGGCTGGAATTGCTAAAGCACATCGGCCGATCGAGCACCGCCTCCTGTTGGCAAACATCAAAAACGAACTGGCCTGAGCTGATCGTCTCATCCCAGGAGGCGGCCGCGGGAAGAACATCGCCGGCCAGACAAGCCGGGAAGTCAAGCCGGAACGGATCCCCGTTGTTGCCGGCCGCAGCCACGCTGAGCAGGCCCTCCTCGCGGTCTAGCGCCCGAAAGAGCTGAGCGCGCCTTGCCTGCAGCTCATCGGAGAAAACCGAGCTATCGGCCGGACAGCTGGCGGCGTAGGGCTCAGGGGAACCCAAGCTGTAGTTGAGCAGCGTATAGCCCTTTTGTGGCTGCTGGCGATAGGCGCTCTCCAGGGCCTGAGCGATCTGCGAAGCCTCCAGGCCGGGGACGGATATCTGCCACAGCTGCGCTTGGGGGGCGATGGCATGGATGATGCCGGCGACCCATTGGCCATGCGAAGGGCTGCCGGAGAAGTCGTCTATGATCAAGACGCCGACGCCCGCGCCGGAGAAGCCGTCCCTCCAGGCGACATCCGCACCGATCAGCGGGATGGTTCGGCTCAGATCCTGTCCGTGTAAACTGGGGATTTCACTCGGCGAGATCAGCTTAGGAATAGCCCATCCCGGCAGGGCCATCGTCGGCTGGCCCGCCGCGCCGATGGAAGCCAGCAAGGTTAGGCTCAGCAGCACGGTCAGCCAACGCACCGGTCTGGGATTCACGCCCGCTCCTTCCATTCAACTTGCCAGCGTGTCAACGTGCTAACCTGCTAACGCACTTTGATCGCCGGGTTCTCGCCGCTCCAGTAAAAGTTGACGAAGGCCTCCCAGCTCCAGGGCATCGTCTGCTCAAAGATCTGGGCCAGCGCTTCGGCATACTGGCGCATCTCCCACTGAGCGCCTTCGTCGGCTCGCAAGTTGACAAAGTTCATCAGCGAGCGGGCATTGACCGTCCAATAGAACTGGGTATAGCTGTTCATGGGCAAGAGGCCGCGGGCCAGCTCCCGGGCGACCCCGGCTGCTAGGAGTTTCTGATAGTTCTGATAAAGCAGTTGGTGCGTCTGCTCGATCAAGCGCAGCAACTCAGCTTCGTTCTCCAGTTGGGCCGGTTCGGAACCCTGCTTGTTGCGCGGCGCTTGCACGCGCAGCTGCGCCGGCCGATAGAATTCATCAGGGAACTCAGTATAGCGAGCGCTTATCTCATTGAAACTACTCCATCTATGTCTGAACCATTGGCGAGCGACAAACAAGGGGCATTTTACATGAAATTTGTAGACGGCATGCTCAAAAGGCGTCTCATGATGATGCTTCATCAGATAATTGATCAGCCTGCGATCTTTTTCTTCGCCCTGGGGCCGGCTGCCGTAGGAGACGCGCGCCGCCAGCACCACGGCCAGATCACCACCCATCTGCTCTACTAGTCGCACGAATCCCTTGTCGAGCACCTCATACTGCTGTTTGCTCGCTTGGTGGGCCACGGTAGTGCTCCTTCCGGCTCGCCGTTCGATAAGCTTCTTATACTGCGTGGCGCACCCTCGCTGCAAGGGCGCTTGGCCGGCAGCCGCCGGGCTTCTATAATAATAGCTCAGCAAGAGCCCACCAGGGGGAGATCACGATCAGAGGGGGGCTGAATCTCGGTTTGAGTTACCCGTGGACCGCTTGGCCGGACTGGGCGGTGCAAGCGCTCAGCTCGCTGGTCATTTTGGGCGGAACTTTGTTGATCGCTCGCCTGTTAATCCTGATTTTTACCGGTCTCTTAGGCCGCTGGGCCCGCCAGACGCGCACCGAGCTGGATGATCGGCTGCTGACCGCCCTGCGCGGGCCGCTCTACGCTCTGGTCTGGCTGGGTGGCATCTATCTGGTGCTGGCCCGGCTCTCGGTCGCTTTTGGTCTGGGCTCGGCGGCGCTGGCCTATCTGGGCGACGGGGCGTTCAGCTTGGCCGTCCTGCTGGGCGGCTATCTCAGCCTACGGGTCATCGCGGCCCTTCTGGAGGGCTTGACCTCCGCGAGCGAAAAACTGCCCAGCGATTTCCTCTTCGCCCTGCGTAAGGTGGTGGCGGTCTTCGTCTGGACCATATTCTTGACCATTTTGCTCAGCCATTTCGGCATTGATATCAACGCCCTGATCGCCACGCTGGGCGTCAGCTCGCTGGCGATCGCGCTGGCCTTTCAAGACACCATCGCCAACATGATCGCTGGCTTTCTGCTCATGGCCGATCGGCCTTTTCGGGTGGGCGACCTGGTCAAGCTGTCCAGCGGCGAGACCGGCCGGGTGCTGGACATCGGCATCCGGCGCACCAAGCTGCTCACGCCGGATTATGCCGTTCTGATCGTCCCCAATCTCGATCTCTCCAAGAGCCGCACGGTCAATTATTCTTATCCGGAGCCCCGCACCCGCCTACGTTTTCTGCTGACCGTGCCGCAGGAGCAAGCGGCTGAACTGCAGGCCCTCGAGCACTCGCTGCGCGGCTGGCTGAGCCAGATCGCCCCGGTGCGCTCCGATCCCCCACCGCTGATCGCTCTGAGCGCCTGCCGCGAGGCGCAACTGGACCTACGGCTCGACCTGTGGATAGACGATTACGCCCAGCGCGAATCGGTCTCGGAGCAGATCCTGCGCGCGCTGAAGCGGCGCCTGGACGAGCAGCAGCTCAGCTTTGCGCTAAAGGCACAGGGATGAGCGCTCCGACCCACTTCGCTAGTCGAGCCAGGCGAGCCAGGCATAATTTATGATCCCTCTGCGAGATTTCCGCCCCAGCGGGAGCTTTCCGCTGGGCACAGTGCTGATCATCGCCTTAAACGTGCTGGTCTTCTTTTATGAGCTGAGCTTGAGCGGCCTAACCGACCCTCAGTGCAGCTACCTACTAGACAGGCTCGTCTCCCAACATAGCTGTTTCTTCTTCCAATATGGCCTGGTGCCCCACTGGCTGCTCAGCTCGCCGGGCGACAGCTTTGCGCTGGCTACTCTGCCGCTCTGGACGACGGTCTTCACCAGCATGTTTGTCCATGCTAATTTCCTACATATCCTGGGCAACATGTGGTTTCTCTGGATCTTCGGAGACAACGTTGAGGACGCCTTTGGCTCGCTGAATTATCTCTTCTTTTATCTGTTCAGCGGGCTAATGGCCGCCTTAAGCCAAGTACTGAGTGACCCGGGCAGCCAGGTGCCGATGATCGGAGCCAGCGGGGCGATCGCCGGGGTGATGGGAGCTTACATGGTGCTCTACCCTTGGGGACGGGTGCGCACGCTGCTTATCATTATTATCGTTGACCTGCCTGCGGTGGTTATCCTGGGGATCTGGCTGGGGGTGCAGATTCTCGTCCCCCAGGGTGGGGTAGCGGCCATGGCCCATGTGGGCGGTTTTACCACCGGAGCGCTGATCGCTTGGTTGGTCAAGCGCCGCCGTCGTCGCTTAGCTCCGGCAGATTATTCCTTCTGGTAATGCTTGGCGTTGATCTCGATGAACGACTTCCACTCTTCGGGCAGATCTTCTTCGGGATAGATGGCCTCGACGGGGCAGACCGAGGCACAAGCCCCGCAGTTGATGCAGTTCACCGGGTCAATATAGAGCTGCTCCACCTGGTCGAACTCCGGCTCATCCTGACGAGGATGGATGCAATCTACCGGACAGACTTGGAAGCATTCGCCGGACTTTTCACCGATACAAGGCTGCGCAATGATAAAAGCCATGAGCTATATCTCCCTTTCTATCAGAAGTGTAGTATAGCAGATCATGATGATCTGGCCAAACGGCTCGGAGGCATGTTACACTAAACTCCACTCATGAATCAACGTTTTCGCCCCGGTCATCGGCTGCACAACGCTCGCGACTTCGAGCGGGTCTACCGGCAAGGTCGGCTGTGCCAGAACGAATATTTGCGCCTTTACTACTGGCCAGGAGGCTGGCAGGGTCAGCCGCGCTTGGGTCTTTCAGTGAGCAAGCGTTTGGGCAAGGCCCACCGGCGTAATCGGCTTAAGCGGCTGATTCGCGAGTGTGTTCGCAGCCATAAAGCCCAGATCGGCGGCTGGGATTTGGTGGTGCAGCCCAAGCCTGCCGCGGCGGAGCTCTCCAGTACGGCGCTCTGCGCCAGCTTGCTGAGCTTGATCAAGGGGGTTGAAGCGTCAGCGATAGCGAGCAAAAGAGGGAATGTCTGTAAGCCAGCTTAACGGCTTTGTAGAAAACCTTGAGCTGCCTACCCTAAAAGATGGGGATCGCGGCTCTGAATGCCACTGGCTGGGACCACTCCTACGCTAGCCGTCACTATACCCAACAGATCAAGCTCGAGATCCGAGTGCTGAAGGTCACCCTGCTCATCGACACCCGAGCATAGACGGTTCTAGACCTCCATGTGACCACCACCCGCAAGCACGACACTCAGATCGCCCCCGGGCTCACCTAGAGGACAACTCTTGCTCTTGACTACTTTCTAAAAAAAGTGTATAATTAAGCCTAGCTCTACCGCTATATGCTGCCGGCGGGGTTTAAGCAGCTGCTGGTTCAACCAGCACCAGCTTAACTGGTCGTCCAAATTTGGGGCTCACTCCAAAAGAGAGATCAGAACGAATCCAGCATGTGCAGAGTTTCTATGAAAGGTGGTGCCATCAAATGCGACGATTGATGTACTTTGGCGTCTTTGTTCTCTGTTTGTTGTTGCTCTCCGGATGTGCCTTGCTCAAGAGTCCCACGAACATTAGCCCATCGGGAGTCTTGAATCAGTCAGGAAATACGGTTAACGCTATGGGGGCCAAGCCAGCGCCAGACTCACCGCAGCAGCTCGAGAGAGCCAAAGCAGTCATGGGTCCGGTACTCGCCCGTGCGGACGCGCTGAGGAAACAAGGCATGCCGATCGATTTCGGCCTTGCGCTCCCTTATGGGCAAGGAGATGTTGGCGATTATGTATCCCTCAATGTGAGGAGAGTCGGGCTCTCATTTTACGATGCGGAGACTGGTTCGCGTATCGGTTCGTTAGACGCATCCAAGAAGGCTGGTAGCATTCATTATTGTAGAAGCGACCTACCAGCGCCACATGAGACAACCTGTTGGACGATCACCCTCAAAGTGCATGGGAAAGACTACCAACCAACCGGCATGACTATGGCTGTGAATTAACTTCATGAGAATAAGACTCTGAAAGGGGTGAGGCGGATGCGTAGAATGCTGATTATTGGACTTATTGCAATCGGTGTCGTGGTGGCTACATTGAGTTTGGGAGCACAAGCCCAGACATATAGGTGCATAGTTAGTGGCAAGTATTATGTGTGCGTGGCAGGCGACCTATATCAGATGAGTTGGTTAGAATGCTTCGATCTCTCAACAGGCCAACCGTTCACTGTCTACGTTTATGTGCCGGCAGGGACATGCACACAGGGGGGAGGAGGAGGTAACGCATATCCGACTCCGTAAAGCCTTTTCCTTCTCTATCTGACGAGGTGCCAGTAAGAAAAGCGCAACTCGCGTTAACTGGGCGAGACGGCGAGTAGAGTGGTCGCAATGGAGACAATCCACTTTGAGAGTTTCTTTCGCTGAAAGACATCGTCTCCATTTGAATTGCCTACATCGCTCAGCTTGAGTGCCTTCCCCTAGAGAAGTAGAGTTCATCTCCAAAGTAAGTTGGCACTGTGGAGATTTGGACTTTTGGGCTTTGTAGAAAACCTTGAGCTGGGGGAGACCACCGCCTACTCTAAGATGGGGATCGCGGCTCTGAACGTCACTAGCTGGGATCGCTCCTACGCCAACCGTTACTATACCCAACGGATCAAGCTCAAGATCCGAGCGCTGAAGGTCACCCTGCCCATCGACACCCGAGCACAGACAGTTCTAGGGCGTGTTTGCGAACTATAACCAGAGGAAGATTGCGGCTATGACCCACATCGCCCGATAGTGCTCTGCCCGTTTCTCGTAACGGGTCGCTAAGCGCCGAAACTGCTTATACCGATTGATCAATCTCTCCACAAGATTGCGCTGACGATAGATCGCTCGATCAAACCGACCCCGGTGACGCTCGTTCTTCTTATGAGGGATGGTGCTGCGTACACCACGCCGTCGCGTATAGCTGCGTATCTTCCCGCTGCTGTAACCCTTATCCCCCACCACCCGTCGCGGTCGTAGCTTGGGGCGTCCGCGTCCGATGCGCTTGACCGCTCCTTGCTCCATCAATTGAGGGAAGACGGTGGCTTCATGCTGCTGTCCTGGGGTTAACACCAAGGTCATTAGCTTGCCCTTCCCTTCTGCGCGCAGGTGGACTT
>CAJXGD010000024.1 GCA_913053845.1 uncultured bacterium
CGACCACGAATAGTTTCAGGGTTGCGGTTGTGTCATACAGGGACTTTTCTGAGAGAACACGTGTTCCGACAGATTACTCAGCTCGTGTTGATCAAACTTTCACAAATAATCTTTCATCTATTCAATCTGCAATAGACTCACTAACCGCAGAGGGTGGGGGAGATGTGCCAGAAACAGTATTTTCCGGAATCAATGCCACAATTAATTTGTCGTGGCGTCCCGGTGTTACCAAAGTAGCGCTTGTGATTGGAGACGCTCCGGCACTTTCGCCGGAACCCATTTCCGGATTGACAGCTGTCCAAATTGTAGCTGGCAGTATCGCAGTTGATCCTGTGCAAGTGTTTGGTATTGACGTAGGAGAGCTTGATTTCAACGGAGCTTTATCAGAGATATCTAGCGGAACAGGTGGGGAAGTTGTATTTGGTACAACCCTTCTTACTGCAAAGATCTCTGAAATTCTTGCTAAGGCAACAAGCCAGCCGTTTGCGTGGATTGGTCAAGCTTATTCAGGAGGAATTGGTGAATCAATTCAATTTGACGCATCGGGATCATACGATCCTTCGGAACTGCCACTTACATTGTATGAATGGGATTTCGACGCGGATGGAATCGTTGACGCCACGGGAGTGATTGTGACTCATTCCTTTCCCAGCTCAGGAAGCTTCCCGGTCACCCTCACGGTGACCGATAATGATGGCAATAAAAACTCGGCCAGTCAGACCGTGCTCGTTGAGATGAAATAACCTGATGGGCAAAGCAGAATTTTGATCTAGGACTCCTCGTTTCGCGACCCCTGCTGATCGTGTTTATTGAGGAGATGATGGAGGTCATGGCCCTCACCCCTTCGGGGTGTTATAACTAAGATTATCAAGGAGGCAGGATGAATCTAGAGATGGTGCCGCTCTCCTTCGCCGCCGGAATCGCTACTTTCTTTAACCCCTGTGGATTTGCCCTGCTCCCGGCCTACGTCTCACATTATATCGGCAAGGAGGGCGGACTGGACATGCCGTGGTCCGAGCGGGCCTGGCGCGGCCTCAGCTTGGGGTTGGTGACCAGCGCCGGATTTTTTACCGTCTTCTCCCTCGTCGGCCTGGTTCTCTCCTTCTTCGGTAGTCGGATCATGCGTTATGCCCCCTGGATTGCAGCCCTGATGGGCCTGGGCCTGGTCATCCTGGGCATCTTGATGCTCTTCGGCAGATCCTTCTCGCTCGGCTGGCTGGAACGGGCCGCCGGAGCAGTGGGCAAGCGTCAGGCTCATCGGGAGAATACCTTGATCTTCTATTATTTCTACGGCATCAGTTATGCCATCGCCTCGGTGGGCTGCGCCTTGCCCATCTTCCTGGTAGTGATGATCCAAGCCTTCATGGGCAGCCTGCTCAACGGCTTGTTGCAGTTCAGCGTCTTCTCCTACGGGATGGCCCTGATGATGATCGCTCTCTCGCTGACGATGAGCTTCAGCAAGGGATTCATCTATCGCCATCTGGAGCCCCTGACGCTCTTCATCCAGAAGGCGAGCGCGCTGGTGCTCATTGTGGCCGGGGGGTACCTGGTGTACTATCAGCTGATTTACGGTCGGGTGCTTGATCTATGACCATCCATGCGAGGGTGAAGCTCTGTGCGTAAATTGCTCGTCAGCGTGGTGATCGTCTTCGGCCTGGGAATGATGGGCTTGATCACCTACTCCTATCTCTATTTAGGGAGGAGCGGAGAGCTCTCGGTCCGCGGCGAGTCCACCGTCAACATCAGCAAGCTGATCCTGAACTTCAGCCAAGGCTCCTTCTTGGATAAGAGGGCCAAGGTGCGCGCCGATGTGGCCGCCCCACTGCTGGGCTACTTGGCACCGGACTTCACCCTGAAAGACCTCAACGGGCGACCGGTGAAGCTGAGTGGGCTGCGTGGTAAGCCTGTGCTGCTCAACTTCTGGGCCACTTGGTGTCCGCCCTGTCGCAAGGAGATGCCCGACTTGCAGAAGTTCCATGAGCTCTACGGCGATAAAATCACTCTTTTGGGTATTGACTTCGGCGAGTCCAAATCAGACGTCCTGGCCTTTTTGCGCGAATTCGGCATCACCTATGCCAATCTGCTGGACAGGGATGGCCAGGCCTTCGTGAGCTATCGCTTGACGGGCATCCCCACCTCTTATTGGATCGATTCCAAAGGGATCATCCGCGGCATCTGGGAGGGAGCCATGTCTCTAAAGACGATGGTGGAGGGCTTCAAAAAGTCGACCAATGCTCTAGAGGAGGGACGATGAGCCTCCCTCAAGCCGGTCCGCCACGGGGTGACATGGGAGATATTCTCGCTTTCTTCGGCTCAGGGCGCACCGTCCTGGTCTTGAGTGTGCTGGCGTCCGCAGGACTGCTGCTCTCGCTCGCTGAGCCGCGACTGTTGTCTCCGGTCGTCTTCTTGGCCGGCCTGTGGTATACGCGCCTCCTTTGGCTGCTGTTGGCATTTAGCTGGGGCACTTTCGCTCTGCGCGGCCTGCGCCGGGCAGCTTTCAACACGGCTCAGCGGGGCCTGCGCTGGACGTTGCTGCGGGCGACTACCTCGATTCGCTTAGCCATCGTGCTCATCGCCCTGTTCGTCCTGCTGGGACTGATCAGCACCATCGTCCCCCAGTTCAGCCTTAACCGGCAGGTTGATCTTTTGGCGCGCTACGGGCCGGAGAATTTCCGCACGCTCCGCCGCCTGGGCTTCTTCACCCTCTTCAGCAACTGGTATGCCTACGCGCTGGTGGGGCTCTTCGCGGTGAACCTCTCGGCCTGCACCTGCAAGCGCCTGCGCGCCTCGCTGAGCTACTTCAATGCACCCATGCGCCCTAAACGACTGGAAGCGCTGGGACGCATGGCGCATACGGCCCGGCTCGCTCTTTACACAGGTGAGGCTGAGGCCATGCGTGAGCGAGCGCGCCGCGCGCTGCGAGCCCGCCACTACCGGGTGCAAGAGGTTGAAGGCCAACTGCTGGCCGAAAAATGGCGCTGGGAGCGCTTTGCCATCGACCTCTTTCACCTGAGTCTGCTGGTCGTCATCGGGGCGTTGCTGGTGACCAATACGTTGGGCTATGACCTGCTCCAGGTCCATTATAAGGGTGACCTCTTTCAAGTCCCCGGTCGGTCCTTCTCCGTCCGCGTAGATGACTTCCGGTCGGAGAACTATCCCGGTACCGAGCAGGTGATGGATTGGAAGACCCATCTGACCGTGCTCCAGGACGGACGGGAGGTTAAGAGCGGCTCTCTGGAGGTCAACCAACCGCTCAGTTATCAAGGCGTCAGCTTCTATCAGTCGGCCATGGGTGAGGACTGGCAAGGGGCGGCCCAGGTCACTTTTCGGGTCATCCGCACCCGCGACGGGTCCGATCTGGGGGAGTTCAAGGTGAAAGTGGGCCAGAGCTTCTCCCTACCGGGCGAGGGGATCATCGTCAAGTTCAATGCCTTCCTGCCCGACTTCGCCCTGGTCAATGGGATCGCCTATAGCAAGGACCAGTACCTGCTCAACCCCGCCGCCTCCTTGGAGGTCGATAATCAGGAGGGTAAGAGGCTCTTTCGCACCTGGAGCTTTTCGCAACTTCCCCGCTTGCAACAGGTGGTGAGCAATTCTTATCGCTTCTACATCACCGGCATGACCGCCCCGGAGTTCACCGGTCTGGAGATCAGTTGGGACCCAGGTATGCCGGTGGCCTACCTGGGATTTACCCTGATGGTAGCGATGCTGCTGCTCAATCTGCTCTTCAAGCATCGCCAGATTTGGGTGGCCAGCGATGAGACCGCCGGGGCACTGCTAATCGGAGCCAAGGCCCGCAAGGGTGACCTGGAAGATGAATTCGAGGGACTGATGAAGAGATTGGCGGTACATAGTCGAGCGGCTCCTTCTCAGACGCCAGCGGCGCAACCGTCTGAAGCCCACAGTCAGCCACAAATCTAAGGAGGGAAACCATGATTGACAGCACCTTCTTCTTCTTTATCGCCGCACCGGCCTACTTCTTGAGTTTCCTGTTCTACCTGTTCAAGATCGTGTTTGATCCCGAGGCAACAGAGCGGTCACGCGAATCAAGCCCACAAGCCTTGAGCATCACCGCCAACCGCGTGAGATCCGCGCCGCTCGATTGGGGCCATTGGGCGCTCCAGATGACCCGATTCAGCGTGGTGTTGGCCACGGTGGGCATCATCTTACGCACCATCCAGTTGGGCAACGCCTCCGATTGGGTAATCTCCGTCTTCCTGCCGGTAACCACCACCTACGGGATACTCACCTTCTTCGCCTGGATCATCCCGCTGGCCTATCTGATCATGGAGCGACGCTATCGCTTCGAGGGCGTCGGGCTATGGATCACCGGCCTGTCCTTCGTTATGCTGGCCATCGCTGCGATCCCGGAGATCGCCCCGCGGGCGGTCGCGCCGCTTGTGCCAGCCTTGCAGAGCTACTGGCTGGTCATCCACGTGCTCTTCATGCTGGTTGGCATGGCTTTCTTCACCGTCGGCTTCGGCGCGAGCGCCCTGCTGCTCTGGAGACGCCATCGCGGGGTCGAACCGCAACTCTTGAAGAAGCTCGAGCAGCTAAGTTACCGGGCCAACGCCATCGGATTCCCCTTCTACGGCATCGGTGGGATCGTCTTCGGAGGTATCTGGGCCAAGCATGCCTGGGGTTCCTACTGGCAATGGGATCCCAAGGAGACGGCTATGCTGATCGCCTGGTTGGCCTACGCGGTCTATCTGCACGCGCGCGTCAGTTGGGGTTGGCGCGACCTCAAGGTCGCTTGGTTATCGGCCGGGGCCTATGGGGTCGTCCTCTACGCCTGGATCGGGATCAATTACTTCGTGGCTGGTTTACATAGCTTTGCGTGAATATAATGCGATCAATATGAGGAGGAGCATCGATGGCCCGTAAGAAGTCAGCTAACCCATCCGGTCCGGACAAGCGGGAGCGCCGGCAACAGGCTCAGCGCGCGCGTCGACAGCAGAAGAAGACAGAGCAACTGAAGCGTAGATTGAAGATAATTGGCGTCTTGCTGGCGGTCGTGCTGGTCGGGGTCGGTGGAGTGCTGCTCTTCTCCGGCCAGGCAAAGCTCTATCCCCCGACCTCGCCCGCGGGGCATATTGAGACCTGGCCTGCGCAGCGGATCTCGACCGTGCCCATCCCGCTCCCGGTGCAGGCCCACATCATCGAGCACATTCCCGGAGGGACACCCGGCGTTTTGCTGGAGTACAATTGCACCAGATTCAAATGTAAGAGCGATCTGGTAGCCAAACTGACGACCATTGCTGAGCGTTATTCATATGTCTACCTGGCCCCTTATCCGCAGATGGGCGCAAAAATCGCCCTAGCAGCTCGCAACAGGCGCCTGGTGCTCAACCAATATGATGAGGCGAAGATCATCGCTTTCCTCACGCCTTAACGAGCCAGATGGCATCCGCGAGCAGCGGATTACTGCTCGCGATCGGTCGCTGACATGATCGGCGTCATGGCCGCAGCAGCAAAAATGACTATAATCGTAATTACCTAGTCCCACCCCAACTGGGGTGGCTGAAGGAAAGGGGAGATGATGAGCAAGGTAAAAGAAAAGAGACGGCAGTCCTCCACCATTCTATGGAGTCTGATCCTGGGGATCGTTATCGTCGCGGTGGGGCTGGGCTCCTACTGGTTCTTCACCGGGCGTTCGCAGGGCACAGAACCCGTAGCGAGCGCACTGGCCGGCTCAGATCTACCGGCCTTTATTCTCACTCCAGCGTCCAAAGACTTGGGAGAGATTTCGATGCGCGATGGGGTCGTGACGACAGAGTTCGAGATCAGCAACGCTGGAACGGGCAATTTGATCTTGAATAACATCAAGACCTCCTGCGGCTGCACCTCGGCCGCAGTGGTCGTCCAGGGCCAGGAGGGCCCCCGCTTCGCGATGGCGATGGGCAACCCCCCAAATTGGAACCCCACCGATTGGTCGGTGGTGCTCGAGCCTGGTGAGAGGGCCAAGCTGAAAGTTTACTACGATCCCGCGCGCCATCCGGACCTACGCGGTCCGGTGACTCGCGTCGTCCGCGTCTACAGCAACGATCCTGCGCATCCCTATCTCGACGCACGGATCGAGCTGGTAGCGGTCCAGTGAATCCACCAGATGGAGCCGCGATGACACCTGGCCCAGCGCCTCTCAGGCGCCGATTGCTACTGGCAGTTGCCTTCGCCATACTAATCGCTGCCCTGGCTTTCTACAGCTTCACCCGGCTCGGCGGTGACCGCCCGCCGCAGATCGCCGTCAGTCCCAGTTCCTATGATTTTGGGCAAATCCCTCTGAAACTGGTTCAAACCAACTTTGAAGTGACCAATGTGGGGGATCAGCCATTGGAGATCCTCAAGGTCAGCACCTCCTGCGGCTGCACCAAGGCGACGATCAGCAAGCGCCACCTGAAAAGAGGCGAGCACGCCCGGCTCCATGTCACCCTCAATCCCACGGTGATGGACGCGGGGGAAATGGAGAGCGAAGCGCTGCGCATCGTCTATATCAAGAGCAATGACCCGGACCGACCGGAGGTCGAGATCGAGCTGCGGGGAGTCGTGGCGAAACCTGCAAAACCCACCGTTGATAAGGGAGGCTCATGACCCGGAGAATTGCTTCCATCGCGATTGTCCTAATAGCCCTGATCCTGCCGGGCGTGGGTGCGCTCCCGGCCACGAGCACCACCGAGCCCGAAGCTACCATCTTTTTCAATGCACCATGCAGCGACTGCGTCAAGTACGTCAATGGAGTGCTCATCCCCCTGCTGAAAACCGCCGGAATCAGCCGGATCGAGCGCAAGGATTTCGTCAACGATCGCTCCAATCGCACCGTGCTCAACCGGATGAGCACCGATTGGGGGATCCCCATTCCGCTCCAAGGGCACCTGGCGACCTTCATTGACGATCGGATCGTGCTGGAGGGCCATGTTCCACCCGCGCTGGCCCGTGAGCTGTTGGCCCAACGCGACCCGCCCTATCGACGCATCCTGGTCTATCAAGATCTGATGCCCGGGATGGGCGACAAGGTCACCAGTTATCGCATCTGGGCCTTCAGGGGACCGGTGAAAGAGTATCCCATTGATACGCCGGCTAGCGCCTATCTCGCCTGGTTCACCGCCAATCAGAAGACTTTCCCAGCGGGCCAGCCGGCTCCGCAGTCCCGCTGGGGCCTAGCGCAGTTTCTACCCCTGGTGCTCAGCACCGGCCTGCTCGATGGGATCAATCCCTGTGCCATCGCGGTGCTGCTCTTCTTCATCGCCTTCCTCTTCACTCTACAGCGCACCCGGCGCGAGATGCTGGCCATGGGCAGCGTCTATATCGCCGCGATCTATCTGACCTATTTCGGCATTGGGCTGGGCCTGTGGGGGGCGATCGTCATCTCGGGCACACCTCATCTGGCCGCCAAGGTCGGCGCCTGGTTGCTCATCGCCCTGGGACTGGTCAGCGCCAAAGATTACTTCTGGTACGGTCGAGGGATCACGCTCAGCGTGCCGGCAATCGGCCATAAAGCGATGCACCGCTGGTTGGGGCGCGCCACCTTGCCGGCGACCGCCGTGGCCGGCTTTTTGGTGGGCCTGTGCACCTTTCCTTGCAGTGGGGGGATCTATGTGGCCGTCTTGGGACTGCTGGCCAGCAAGTCCACCTATTGGGGCGGCTTAGGGTATCTGCTGCTCTACAATCTGATGTTCGTCCTGCCCCTGATCGTGCTGCTCCTGCTGGTGGGCAACCGGCGGACGGTGGGGCAACTCAGCCGCTGGGAGGCGGGCCACAAGCGAGGGGTCAAGCTGGCCAGCGGGCTGAGCATGGTCGTGCTAGGGGGTGTCATCCTGCTCTGGTTTGTCTAGAGCTTGACGCGACCCCATCTAGCCGGTTAGCATCTGATTACCATGAAAAATTCCGATAACGCGATCCTGACCAAGCGGGTCAAGCCCAAGAAAGGCAGCCTGGCCGCTCTGCCCCAGGCCAAGCGCCAGACCCAGCTCTTGATCCGCACCATCGTCGGCCATGTCAACGGCATCGCCAAGATGATCGAGGAGGAGCGCTACTGCATAGATATCCTCAAGCAGATCACCGCTGTCCAGGCGCTGCTCTCCAAGCTGGGCTATACCCTGAGCGAGAACCACATGAAGCACTGCGTGCGGCAGGCCGTGCTCGAGGGCCAGGGCGAGGAGAAGATCGCTGAACTGATGGAAACGCTCAAATATCTGCGCAATCTCTGATCAAGATCAGCATAGGCCTTGATATGGGTCATACGCCGAGTCCCCCGGTGGAGCTATACTGACTCTTGAAAGGAGCTGACCAACGATGCCAGGCTTCCGATTATGGGAACGGGTGACGATCGATGACCTGCTGGATCACCTGAGCGAGGTGGCCGTGCGCCAGATCGAGACGGAGCTGCAACAATCGGTCTCGGAGGCGTTCAGGCAGAAGCTGAGTGCCGCCTTGAAGAGCGTCCTCGCTGAAGACATGTATGCCTCACCCGCCTGCGGCACCTCGGTCATCTGTCGCCCCTCGGAAGAGATGCGCATGAGGCCCTGGTCGCGCAAGTCCCACGAATGGGGATTGGTCCGAGGAGCGCTTGAAGAGTAGGAGCAGCCAACCTGCATCGCGGCTACGGTCCTGGCTTATGGTCCGATCCTGGTGACGAACAATACCGCCCATTTTCAACGTGTCCGGGGTTTACAGGTTCAGAGCTGGAAGACCTGATCCCTCGCTTGTTTTAAGAACCATAGACCCTCTTTTCACAGCTTCACGACAGACAGACCTGCCCATCGGGTATCTCGGATTGGTTCCAAGTTGATCCCCGGATTGCGCATAGGGCCTCATAGATCACGCCTGAGCCTTGAGGTCGAAGAGGTCACGCAGGGCATCCCCTAAGAAACTCAGGGCGGTGATCGTCAAGAAGAGCAGGAAGACCGGGGAGAGATACCACCAGAATTGGGCCAGGTTGGGAATCGTCTCCTGTTGTAACAGTAGACCCCAACTGATCCAGGGCTCTTGCACACCTAGACCCAAGAAACTCAAGATGCTCTCCAAGATGATGATGTCCGGCAGCGCCAGGGTCGCCATCACAATCAGCAAGCCGGTGAGGTTAGGCAGGATATGCTTGAGCATGATGTGCAAATCCCCCGCTCCACCGGCCCGAGCTGCCATGATGTACTCTTCCTCACGCAGGGCCAGCACCCGACCTCGAACGATCCTCGCCTGAGGAGCCCAGTTGACCAAGGCCAGCACCCCGACGATACCTAGATAGACCGACCAATAATCTCCTTTTGTATAAGACTCAATGATATACGCAACGGCCATCAGCAAGGCTAATCTAGGAATCGCCATCAAGATCTCAACGATCCGTTGGAGGATGAAGTCTACCATCCCCGCGAGATAGCCGGAGAGGGAACCGAGCAGGATGGCTAAGAGCAAGTTGATTAGGACCGCTGAAAAAGCGATGAAGAGCGTCGTCTGGCCTCCTTTGAGGGTCCGAGCGAAGAGATCCTGACCCAACTGATCGGTGCCAAAGAGGAAGAGTTGGCCTTGACAATAGCCAGGTGGCTGAGATAAACAGGCTGATTGAGCGTCATAACGATGAGGGCTTAACCAATCCGCAAGGCCGGTGGTCAGAACAAGCAGCAAGATCGCTGTGAGCGCGGCAAGTCCTAATCCGTTCCGTTTTAATCTTCTCCAGACAAGCGAACCCTTTCTCTGAGAGCTTTTCAGAGCGGTTACCGGTTCGGTCTCCGAATAGCCTTCAATAGGGCTAGTCATAGCGGATCCGTGGGTTACTCCAGAGCAGCAGGAGATCGGCCAGAAAATTCCCTGTTAAGAGCAGGAGACTGAAGAACAGCAAACCGGTGGCGACCATATAGGGTTGTCCACCACCAGAGAAGGCTTGCCAATACTGACGCTCTACAATAGGCAAGTTGAATATGGAGGCGGTAATCAAGGTCCCCTCGAAGAGCAGCGGCAGATAGGACCCGAAGAGGCTGATCAGGGGATTGAGGGCGTTCTTGAAGGCGTGCTTATAAACGATGCGTAACTCGCTCAGCCCCTTGGCGCGAGCGGCCTGGATATAGTCACTCCCCAGTATATCCAGCAGGCTACCGCGCGTATGGCGCATGATGACCGCCACGTTGGCCATCCCGATGATCAGCGCATAGACGATCATAAGGTGGATGAATTTAACATAGTGACCTCCTGGAGCTAAAGTGATGTTGTTGAGTTTGCTGTAGGCGAACCAAGAGACGAAGATCGCCAGCAGGAAGGAGGGCAACCCCAACCAGAGGTAACCCAAGAAGGCGATTGCCCGCTCCCGGCGCAGGCCCTGGTGTGTGGCGGAGTATATCCCCAAGGGGACTGCCAATACCCAGGTGAGCAGGAAGGTAACCATAAGCAGGATTAGGGTCGAACTAGCGTAGCAACGTAAACCGAAGAGGCATTCTCCGAAAAGGTGTTTTGCAACCGGTTCGGTCGCCCCGGCGATGAAGATGTAAACTCCACACTGCAATGCGGCACAGGAGCGCAGCCATCTAGCGTATTGTACCCAAAATGGCTGGTGCAGGCCATACTTTTCTTCAATGAGCTGTGCTTGTTGTAGCGTCAGGTTCCTCTCTAGCTGATCGGTCACCTTGACCGGCCAGACCGAAAGCAGCGCAAAGGCCAGAAAAGAAACGATCAAGAGCGTGACAACTAGAAAGATCAACCGCTGCGAGACATATCTTATCATCGCTGCTCGTTAAGATCCACTCTCAGCGGACATAGATCAGCGCGCTGTTACGGATCGTGGCGTCCTGCAGCAGATCATCGCAGCGGAAGTTGGCTAGTTTTTTATAATTATAGGCGCATATCCGGTGCGGCATCACGCTCCAGACCACCGGCACATTCTCGGCGATCTTGCGTTGCAGTTGCTTGATCAGAATCAATCTCTTATCGGGATTGATCTCTTCGGCCTGCTGGGTGAAGAGTTTGTCAGCTTCCTGTTGCCACGGCTCTTCTGGCTGTGATGCTCCGTCCACACAGTCCGAATAGCGATAGAAGTGGAGGGCTCCGCACGAGCTATAGATCTCGCTGAGTGTCGTCGGATCTCCTCCGCCTCCCAAGCTGAACCTGGCAGCCTGGTAATTGGCATGAGGGGGCGAGCCGCCAAAGATGCGGTTGACCAACACGATGAAACTGATTGACTGCCTCGTCATACGCACTCCGATCTTCTTCAGGCTGTCCTCTAAGATCTTTGCCTCGTCTTGCAACGCTTGCTCGCCGGTGGAGACGAGCAACTCGAACTCAACCTCCTGGCCAGGGTTCGGATAGTCGGCCGGGAACTCACGAATGCCATTGCCATTGGTATCCTTGAGGCCGATCTGGTCCAGAAGCTGGGCGGCTTTGGCCAGATCAAAATGGCACCAGTCATTCTCCTGCTCGATTTTATCACCGATCCAGAATCCCTCGGCCAGCCCCATGCTGCAGCGCGGCTCTGCCAGCCTGATCTGCGTTCCGTCGGGCTTGGTCCAAGTCCAGTCCACCTTGATGATCCGCTCCCGATCCAGGGCGAAAGAGATGGCTTTGCGAAAGCGCGGGTCACGGAAGAGCTTACGCAAGTTGGGGTCCGACGTATCTTGATTGAAAGCGAAGAGCAGCTCTCCGACCGTAGGAGCTTTCTCGGAGATGGAGATCGCCTGCTCCGGGTCCAGACCCTTCTTGGGCAGTTCTTGATAGAGAAAGCTGAGGTCGCTCGGCGAAGCTTTGTAAATATCGGTCTCGCCGGAGGCAAAGCCCAGCAGGCGCTGGCCGCCGTCGGGGAGCATACGAAAGGTGATTCCCGATAGGTAGGGCAACTGTTGCCCCTGTGGATCAACCTTCCAGTAGTAGGGATTGCGCTCCAAGACCACCTGTTGGCCCGGGTCATAGCGCTTGAGCCGAAAAGGACCGGTCCCGACGATCTGCTCCGGATGGTCACGGGCAGTTGCCGGATCCCAAAAGAGCCCATCTTGTACATCCTGGGCCAGGATATGCTGAGGTAGGATAACCAAGCTGGCCAGGTTACCCAACAGCTTGGGATCGATCGCTTCAGTGATGATCTGCACCGTCCAATCATCCAGCTTTTTCACCTGGGGGAACTTGCCACCGATGCGCCAGAGCGCCTTAATACTGCGGATTTGGGGATTAAAGATGACCTTCTCCAAAGTAAAGATGAGGTCATCGGCGGTCAGTGGCTCCCCATCGGAGAAGCGCAGGCCGTGCCGCAGGTGGAGGATGATCTGGCGAAAGTCGGAGCCGATCTCGAAAGCGGCCGCCAGGCCCGGCTCGACGATCCCTCGTCCGCCGCCGATCCGGCGCACCTCGAGCACCGTGCTGTGGAGTTGGGCATTCACCGCGATGGAACTGCTGGCCAACCCAACTATCGGATTGAACGTCTCCACGTCGTCCACCAAATCAATGCTCAGCGTGCCTCCCGAGCTGCCGAGGCCATCGGGAAAATCATCCACCGGCACGACCTTGGCATCTTGAGGAGGTCCTGCTCCGTTCGCTGCGGCCGTCGCGGCGCTCGGTCCAACCAACGAAAACGCTGCCAGCAAGCCGAGCGCTGCCAGAGCCATCAGGCCAAGTTTCCAATTCAGCATCCAACGAGTACGCATCTTGCCTCCCTTTCTCTAAGGTTGCTTCCCGTCAAACGACTTAAGGGGCTTGGCAGGAGTCGCGCCTCCTGGGGTCAGTTTGACCATCACGTAAATGCGCTTCTCCAACTCCTCCCAATGGCCCCGTGCTTGCCTATGAGCAGTCTCTAGAGCGTCGGCCATCACCTGCTGCTGTCGCTTAGGGTCCAGAACTTTCAACGCGGGGAAGATCTCGGCGAAGGTACAGATGTTGGCAGGGCAACTGACCCCTCCCAAGCTCAGATTGACAGCCGCGGAAACGGCATCCTTGAGCTGACTTTTGCTAAGACCTAGCGCCTGTTTTTTGCCCTTGAAAGCTTTTTCGAGAGCTGCCTTGAAACTGCTGATCTGCTCGGTGGTCGCTTGGGACCTGTCATACAGTGTGACAGGATAGCGGGTGTAACCCCAGGGCTCCTGACAAATCGCAGCGTCCTTGGAGCTCCCCAGGCAACGGGTGACAAGACCGACGATGAAGGCTTGGAAGCCGGAATCAGGCTTGATTTTGTGTCTTGCTATAAGTGAAGAGACTAGAGGGCTTACCCAACTCTCGATTTTCCCAAGAGCTGGCTTATCGTGTTGAAGCTTGGTCCATATCTCACAGATAGGCTGCCCTTCGCCTCCGGCGGTGATCCTAACTGGCAACTGGGTTTTCCCTCGTGCTTGCTGGCAGGAAGATGATCCCTGCTCGTGCTTGGATATGGGCGGTTTGGTTGTCGAACCCGGTAGTGGCGGCGGTGGCTTAGGTCGTAAGACCATCCAGGCTGCCACAGCCAGGACAAGCAGTACACCGACCAAGACGATTTTATTCATGCTCACGATTCACCTCTTTCATAGCGCAGATCCACCTAGAAGCAGAAGACCGGACAGACGATGACCGGCGCTCCCAGAGCCGGCGTCACTTGCTCATGGATCAAGACATAGTCAATACTGCTTCGCTCCAAAGGTACAGACCGGTGTGTCCAGGTGTTACCTTGTCTATCCCAGACGCTCAGTTCAAGCTTTAGATCCTCGGTGCGCCACTGACCTTCGAGCCAGACATCCACCTGGGTGCAGCGATCCTTGATCTGGCTGTCATCATCCAGGGTCAGGGTAACGCAGGCCTGATAGACCTTGGATTGGTTGTAGCTGTGGGCAGGTTGTGCTTCCGTGCTGCTCTCTCCGTCCCCAAAGCTCCACGCCCAGCCCTTGATCACCTTGGTTTTGTCCTCGATGGTGATCACTTTAGCTGGTGGGCAAGGCTTCTCGGGGCTAGGCTGGCAATCAGGATCGGGATACTGGAACTGCACCGTCTGACCCACGATGGGCGGACGAGGGCTGAAGTCGGGAGGAGGCAGCGGCTGCGTTCCCCCAGTTGTGGAGCCTGGCTCGGGTGAGCTGGGTGGCTGGCCTGGTCCTTTCCCTGCCGATTGCTCGGGCGCCTTCGGCGGCTCGCGCAGGAGAATCCGATCCGGCGCGCCGTTCTCTCCCAGGTCAATAATAAAAACCTGTTCTGCATCCAAGACGCAGGGATTAGATTTCTCTGCTGCTGGGCAGGAATTGGCATCGCTAAGCTCAAACTGAAACTTCTTGGCCAGCAGTCGTCCGGTGATCGCTGCGCCGGCAGAGAGCTGGATCTGAAGCGGGGAGATGAGGATTCGCGGCGTATCATCCACGCTGCCGTCTAGCTTGAAGATCGCTTGAACCACACCTCCTCCCGCGAGCTTGACTGCCCCAATCTGGGCGGTCTCGATCGTCTCGGTAGTAAAGGGGCTGCCATCGTTGGTAGGCAGCAGGAAGGTCAGTGACTCATTGAGGACCTTGCCGATGTAGACCTCGTGGCTATAGGCCCCGAATGAGAGCAGCACTCCGCCCTCCTGTTCCAGCAGAGAATTGAGGACCCTAATTGTGAAGAGACCTTTAAGGTCACCTAGGGGTCGGCTCTTCTGAACAATCATCTTGCTGCCGGTGAAGACACCGATGTCTGCGGTATCCCAGACGACCCCTAGCTTGACGAGCATGTCGGCCGTCGCGTCGGTGCCCTCTGCCGAGTCACCCAGAGCGTTTCCGTTAATGACGATATAGTTGACCCGGGCCAGTTGCGAGGCCGGTATCTGGATGACCACTTCGTCGGAAGCACCGCCCGCTTTGGAGGCTGATTGACCACCGAGCAGCACTAGGATCGCCATCGCCAAGACGGCGAAGAGTATAATTAGTCTGTGCTTGATCTGCCTTTTGGATCCCACCAATATTTGCCTCCTTTCACCAATCGAACTTGATCGAGATATTGTATGGGCCTGAGCCGCTGTAGGCTGCTACATAGATGAAATAGGTGGCATTGTCTGGTACTTTGCAATCGATGTATTCATTGGAACCGGTTCCGCGCCTGCTGCTACAGATGCCTCGATCCCCACTATCTAGCCGGTTTTCATAGGGCCAGGTATCTTCAATGAGGAAGAGATCGAAGTCCGCGAAGAACGGCACACTGAGGGATATGATCACCCGGGTGTTGCAACGGAGATCAAATCTGTAATATATGCCGTGGCCGGAGCTCAGATAGTCACTGTCTCTGCCACTCCAGTCGATCCAGCCATCTGGGGTTGCGCAGCCGAGACCGCCAGCGTTACATGTGGCAAGGTTGAAACGTTCCTCATCGAGTTGTTGCCCCCCGGAGAAGTAGAGCGTCAGTCCAGGGATGGCCGCGGCTCCTAACTGGAGGCTGGTCCCCCGAGCGGCCAGTTTGTATAGGTCGGTGAGAGTGACCTCACCGGCTGCAAACGCCTTTGCCAGCCGCCTTCCTAGCGCGCCGGCCGCAGCCTCTCTCAATTCCACGCTCTCGCCATGAATGGTCAGTTCTTCTAGCTCCTCTTGACTGAGAGCCGAGATCTCCAGATAGTGAGCCAAGGCGTGGCTCGCTGCGCTGCGAAATTCTGGGGTCAGACCGGCATCGGTGGCGATCGCGCTCAGTTCACGAACCGGATTCTCCATCCTCTGAGGGAAATATAGATAGAGATCTGTCAAGAAGCGACCAGCCACCTCTCGCAGATGCAGAATTGAGCCGTCGAGGGTAACCCCTTCTACTTCAGCGCTCTTGCCACTGACAATCGCCTCTACCACGGCTTGCTGGTCCGCATGGCGCAGGCTGCATTTGAAATACTCAAAGAGAGCCCAGGCGGCGATCCGGCGAAGCTCTTCGCTTGCACCGTTGGATACCAGCTCATTGATCTCGTCGGGGGTTAGCTCTTCCGAGCGCATTGCGCTGACCAACATCTGGCTGAGTGCGGTGCCAGCGGCATCGCGCACCTCAGGAGTCTTGCCTTCGACGGCGATCTTCATCAGCTCATCTCGGCTAAGATCCGCGGCTTGGAGTCGTTCAGCGAGCGCCCGACCGGCTGCTGCGCGCAAATCAGCCGTGTTATGGTGGGCATCGGCTGCCAGGGCGCGCAGCTTCTCAGCAGTGTACATTAGATAGCGCAAGCTGAGCGCTGAGCGGATGGCCGCTCGGATTGCGGGAATAAACTCCTGCACACCGGGGCCATTGATCTGCTGAACTAGCTTCGTCAGCGATGGTGTACTTGGTCGGTCCTTTCCGACTGTGGCCGATGGGAGCCAAAGTATCGTGATGAGTATCAGGCAAAGCACAGCGGCCTTCCCAGGCGATAACCACCTTTTTTTGGGCATTTTGATACCAACCTCCTTTAGGTCAGATGCCTGATTTTTGGCATAACCCAAGAAGGCGCCCGCTGTCTTACCCGAGCATAAGCGCCTTCTTGGGCTTATTATAGATGCTCTCTTACGCTATAATTGTCTCCTTTTCAGCTATTGACTAGAGTGCCGTTGTGACGGATACTGGACCGCTCACCAATCGAACTTGATTGAGATATTGTATGGGCCTGAGCCGCTGTAGGCTGCTACATAGATGAAATAGGTACCGCTGTCTGGCACTCTGCAATCGATGTATTCATTGGAGCCGGTTCCGCGCCTACTGCTACAGATGCCTCGATCCCCACTATCTAGCCGGTTTTCATAGGGCCAGGTATCTTCAATGAGGAAGAGATCGAAGTCTGCGAAGAACGGCACACTGAGGGATATGATCACTCGGGTGTTGCAACGGAGATCAAATCTGTAATAGATGCCGTGGCCGGCACTCAGATAGTCACTATCTCTGCCACTCCAGTCGATCCAGCCATCCGGGCTCGCCTGGTAGCAGTTGGAGGCATAGGCCGGTACCCCGCCGCCGTACGGCGCGTTAGGCGCAACACCGAGGACACTTAGCCCCAGGACAATTACCGCCAACAAGATCAGACGCTTCATATTCTGAACCTCCTTAGGTTCTGATTGAGATAGTTATGGGGGTTGCACTTCCTAGTGATGACTGTTTGCTCACCTCCTTCTTTGTTTCTACTCTCAACGTCATTTAGTAGGTGGCGTCGTTCCGCCTGCCAAGCGCTTCAGTTTCATCTCCAACAGGCCGTTGATCGGTTCCAGGTTCGCCAGCAGGAACTGCTGGATCCTGAGCCCCAATATTGTCGTCATCGGCATCGGAGACGAGACTTCCTGCCCGTTAGCCGATGGAGCTGGACCTTTGGAGTTCGGCTGTCCCATCGCCGCTGTCCCCTGCTCATCACTGTGAGCGATTTGCCTCTGCCTGCAAGCAGCTAATGGACCTTCTCTAGATCCAAAGGGTGAAGCCAAGATTCCGTTGGATTCTCCGAAGACGAAGTCGAGCAGTCGGGTTCCTTGATCTAGGCTCAGCATCCCCTTGACCTGCTCCAGAGCGCTCGTCAGCTTAGTTCGATAGCCGGCACAGGCAGTCTGGAATTTCTCTCGGTAGGGCACGACCTGTTGCTGAAATTGCACCGCATCGCCGGCAAATTCCAGCAAGAAGTCCCGCAGATTGAATTGGGTCTGGGATACTTCCTGTTGATCCTTCAGCAAACCGGAGGTCAGATCGTGAATCCGGGTCATCTGCTCCACACTCAGGCCCATCGAGTCTATCAGGGTGAGCAGCTCGATCTGGCTCTGAATGTCAATCAGCGGAAGATTAATCTGTTGAAGGCCGGGTCCGATCAGCGGCTTTTCCGACTTCTCCTGACCGATCCCCACTTGCAATGAGGGCCAAGCTGCCAGGAGAATTATCAAGAACAAGCTGACGATTAGATACTTCACCTTACTGGTCTGCCAAGCCGTTTGCATCAGGCCACCTCCCTATAGTTGATCACTATAGCCCCCCAATGTCCTATAGATGTCCTATGGGAGAAGGTTGACTAAGAAATGTCGCTTATATTATGTGAAAAATGGATTTATCTCGGTGAGTGGCCCGGCTGTTTTTCGTAGGCACGGGTGATCCGACGGTTGAGCGACACCTGGGTGAGGAAGCTCTCTTTCAGGTGAGGATCCACAAACTGCCGGGCCCGGGAGCTGATCTCCTGATAGGCTCTCTTCAGATAGATCGAGGCCTCATCCGGCCGCCCGCAGGTGTGCAGCACCTGATAATGAGCAAAAAGGATCTCTTCCGGATGCTCCAGGCCCTCCGCTCCGCCCTCTTGCTCCAGCAGCGCGATCGCCTCTCGCGAGGTTTCCAGCGCTGCTTGCGAGTCTCCGCGCTCGAGCTTGGCCAAGCCCAGTCGGCTGAGCGCCTCGACCTTCAAGCTGGTCACGCCCAGCTCCTCGAAGCGCTGCAGCGCCTGCCGAAGATAGCGCAGCGCGCGGCGAGCATCGCCTGCTACCAGATAAGCAGCGCCCAGGTGGCTCAGGTTCAACCCCTGTCGGCGCCGGTCTCCCAGCTCGCGGCGCATCTTGTAGGCTGCCCTGAAGAAGGGCAGTGCCTTCCGCGGCTTGCCGCGCTTCAGGTAAAGACTCCCTAGGTTGCTGGTCACCTTGGCAATCGCCCGGCGATCCTCGCTGGCGGCCAGCAGGCTTCGCGAGCGCTGCAGGCAATCTCCGGCCTCCCGGTAGCGGCCACAGTCTGCATAGACCAGGCCCCGGTCGCTCAAGGCCTCTCCCTCCGCCTTGCGATCGCCGACCTCCTGGAAGATCCGCTCAGCCCGCTCGTACCATTCCAGCGCCCGTGCGTAGCGCTTCAGATCGCTGTAGGCCAGACCAATATTGAAGGAGATCTTCCCCTCGCTGCGCCGATCACCCACCGCACGAAAGACCTCGTAGGCCTGCCGATAGCAATCCAGCGCCTCCCCCACCTGGTCCAACGCCCAGTGCACATTGCCGATGTTGGCCAGCGTCTGAGCCGCTTCCAGTCGTTGGCCGGCTTGCTCTCGCTTGCCCAGAGCCCGTTTTAAGCAGGCCAGGCTCTCCTGATAGTTGCCCAAGCTACGCTGCACCACACCCAGATCGTTCCAGGAGGCCGCCTCCCCCAAAACCTCCCCGGCCTGCTGAAAACACTCCAGAGCCTGGCGATAGCAACCCTCGGCCAGTTGAGGCTTTCCCCATCCCCAATATAGCTGCCCCAGATCATTGAGCGCCTGACCGATCTGGATCGGAACGCCCAACTTGCGCCTCAACTCTAGGGCCGCCTGAGCATGGGTTTCCCCTTCCAAGTAGCGAACCAGCATTAGGCATAGATGGGCACGCATCTGCGAGACTCTCGCCTGTCGCTCCTCATCCTCCATCTGCCTTGCCAGTTGCTCCAGTGCGTCCAGCGCCAGTGCCTGCTCCTCCCTGCGGCCCAAACGGTCAAAGAGCGTCACCCGCTCCGCCAGCAATTCAAAGCGATCTTGATCAATATCCCTAGCCAGTTGATCTTGATGCTCTACGCTTTGAAGAGCCTCAATCGCCCGCATCCCCAACTCGATCAACCGGAGCCCCTCCTCGTTTTGATGAGAAGCTACGGCCCGTCCCGCCACCGTCCGAGCATAGCTGAGCGCCTGGAGCCATTGGCCTGCCTCTGCAAAGTGATGGGCCAAGCGGGCTTCATATCGCTGTAAGTCATCCGGATGTAACTGCTCCAGTGCCTCGGCCACCCGCAGGTGTAACAGCCGCCGCTCGGAGTCCAGTCGGGTGACGATCATCTGCTGAATTTGCAGATGACTGAAGGCGTAGCTGCTGCCTTCTTCCATTACCAGAAGCTGTCGCCGGATCAAGCGATCGAGTGGCCGGGAAATATCTTCACCGCCCCAAGCTCGTTGTAATAGTTCCCGCTCGAAGTGAGCGCCGATCACGGCAGCGAAGCGGAGCAGCCGGCGCTCCTCGTGTGTCAATCTGGCCAAACAACGCTCGATCAGGTCGGCAAATTGGGATGGCAAAGGTTGGGTCTCCAGAGGAGTTGTCGTAGCTGTGCTCCATTTGCCTTCTGCTGTGGCCTCCAATAGCCCTTCTTCAAACCAATGGCGCAGCAGCGTAAGCAGGAAGAAGGGGTTGCCCCCTGAGGCGCGGCCCAGGTGGTCGCGTAGCTCTGTGCTCAAATCCGGTGCCAGCTCCAGGATCATCCGATGTAGGGCCGCAGTGGAGAGCGGAGACAAGCGGAGTTGATAGGCTGCGCCTGCCTGCCCCTGCCGCTGGATCAGCGGATGATCCTCGGCCAGCTCACCGGCACGATAGGCCGCCAGCATGAGTATTGGCAGGCCGGAAAGTCGCGGGAGCAGTGAGCTAAGCCAGCTCAGCAGTGAGGGAGCGGCGTACTGTAGATCATCGATAAAGAACACTAGGGGGCGGGAGTAATTTTTTGACCTGGCTAGGGCGATCAAAAGCTGGGCGAGTGGCTCAGACAGGTGAGCCGGCCCGGTCGCGGGTGGGGGTGCAGGTAGACGTGAGCGCAACTCAGGGATGGCACCTGCGGCGAGTTGCGCCAACCAGACCGGCCGCACCGCTTCCAACTCCATCGCACTCAGCAAAGGTACGATCTGGCTCAATGCCTGAGAGATTGGCCGATAGGGGTCGCCCAGTTGGTCGCCGCCGCAGTGGCTCTGCAGGATCAACGAGCCTTGCTCTTGAGCATAGGCCAATAACTCTTGTGTCAAGCGACTTTTCCCCATCCCGGCCTCCCCGGAGATCAGCACCAGCCGACCCTGACCATCTCGCGTTGAGGCGAAATGCCATTTCACACGCGCTAGCTCTGCCTCCCTGCCCACGAAAGGAGCGGTCCCGATGAAGTAAGGCAGGGGATGTGGCGGCACACCGAGATCACTGAGCATCCGCTCCGGCCGCAGGATGCGCCCTGCTGAGATCTGTCGATATAGCTCTTGCAGGGTAGGTGAGGCTTCCAACCCTAACTCTGCTAGGACACGGCCACAGTGCTCGTACACGCGTAAGGCCTTCGCTCGATCTCCGGTGAGATAATGATAGCGCATGAGCTGCAGATAGATGCTCTCTCGTCGGTCATAGAGTTGCAACATTTGAGCGCAACGGGCGATGGCTCGCTGATATTGACCCAAGCGCGCATAACATTGGGCCAGCTCCGAAAGTAGAGTAAGGTGGGTCTCTTTCCACTGCTCTCTCGCTTCGATGGCCCACTCTTCATAGCGATCCTCTTCCAGATAATCCCCTTGGTACCAATGGGCAGCTGCCTCGTACTCACGGATCGCTGCCAGCCATTGTCTCTGGTCCTGCAACTCCCCGGCTCGCTGATGATGCTGGCTGAACTCCTCCACGTCGATGAGACAATCAGCTCGAGGATTGAAGCGGTAGCCGTTTGGGCAGGTGAGGATATGTTCTGAGTGGAGGCCACGCTTGAGCTGAGGTTCAAGGATCCGCCGCAGCTCGCTGATCCGGCGTCGGAGGGAAGCATTGGCCTTTTGCGACTCCACATCGGGCCAGAGCAGCTCGATCAACCACCGGCGAGAGAAGCACCAGCCTCGATCAGCGACCAGCAGCTTGAAGAGCGCTTGATGCTTGCGCGTCTTCCACTCTTGCCAAGTGATCGGTCTGCCGTCACGCCAGACGCGGAACCTACCGAAGAGTTGCACGCGAAGTTGAGAGGGTGAACCTCTGTTGTGCACCATACCCCCCCCTTTTGCCTGCTAACCTGCCCTGCCCACAGCAAGTACAGGGTTATGCCTTGCCTCTACGTTAAATCAGCGCACCGCACTCACCTTGAAATCGTCGAAGTGGGCATTGGTATTGGGCTGATCGAACGTCGCGGCGAAGACTCCCACCGAGCCGGTGGAGCTCAGGCCAACCTTCATCAACAGCACCCCATTAGCATAGAGGCTGACCTGCCCTCCTTGAGCGATAATCAAGAGATCATTCCAACTGTTGGGTCCTTTGATGGCACTGGAGTTAGTCCAGTTCACCTGGGTGGATTGACTGGTAGAGCCTCCTAAAGGGAAAGAGAAGCTGTCCACCGTGTAGGCATTGAAAGCTGGGGAGATGGCAAATCGGGTGAACGAACGAGCTCGTTGGTTGCCGGCAAAGATGATCCCCATGGCGCCCTGACTGCTCAGCGAGCCGGCTACCACCTGTTTTACCCGCACCTCTAGACAGAAGTCGCTGAAAGTCCTCTTAGTCGGCGCCCAGCTCCAGGCAATCGAGTTGGGACTAGCACTGATCACTCGATATTCGCCACTTCCGCTATAACTCCAGTCGAAGCCTTGGAACGACCCCACCATCCAGCCGCTGCCAGGATCATCGAAGTCATCCTCATAGAGTGTTTCCCCGCAGCGTGCGCCGGGCTTGCTCTCATTCACGGTGATTATCGCCGTGGCCCTATCTTGGCCACCGGGGCCTTTGACCGTCAGGGCCACCACGTAGCGCTTGGCCTCTTGATAGGTATGGGTGGGATTGGTGGCTGTGCTCTGGCTGCCGTCGCCAAAATCCCAGAGAGAACCGTCGTAATTCTCCGACTGATTGCTGAAACGGACGGTCAGCGGCGCGTCTCCTTGAGTGGGTGAAGCGGAGAAGCGGGCCACCGGCTTGGCCGGTGCCGGCGCACCAATCGCCTCGAAGGAAAATTTTTCCGGCTGGCTGACGTTACCCGCCTGATCGGAAAGTGTTACTTGTAACCGGAATTGACCTCCAGCGCTGGCGGCAATCTGAAACTCAATCACGCCTTGGCTTTGGCCGGATACCTGCGGGTCAAACTGCCAGCCAGGACTAATTTGTAGCGCGGATTTATCACCGGTCAGCAGGTCAAACTTCACCTGGTTCAGATCGCCATCGGGGTCCTTGAAAAGCAGGTCACCGGTCACGAACTTACCGTCAGCCTGGATATTGTCTGGAAAGTCAACTGCAATGATTTGCGGCGGGCTGCCCTGCGCTGCCTGAGCCACAGAGGAGAAACCCCCCGACCCGGCTGCCAACACCAGCAGCACCAATACCAGCAGCGAGAACTTGTACCAGTTGATGGGTCGCTTCATCTGCTCATGCCTCCTGATGAATTACCCGCTGAGAACTTACTCGCTCTGGGCCATCGGTCGGGTGTCTATATAGATGACCTCCCCGCAGACGATCACCTCTCGGCCCAGAGGTACTTGGAACTTACGTGAGGAGCCGTCAGGCAAGCTGACTTGGATCAGGCTCAGCTTGGCGCCGACGTTGGTGTAGACCACGCAGCCGGCGAGCAGTGCCCGCTCCCAGTCGATAGGGTGCAGGAACTGCAACACGACAAACTTGAGGATCAGCAGCTCCCCTTGGCTCGAGGGCGGCGTTGCCGGGGTAGCAATGCTGACTATCGCCCAGAGGAAGGCGATCGTCTGCTTCTTTTGATCTTGCACTTCGATCAAAAAGCGAAACTTTCCCGCCTGTGTGGGGGAACCGACAATCGTCCCGGTGCTGTCGTTGATCCGCAGGCCCACTTGAGCTAGCGAATCGCTTCGCTGGTTCTCATGTGTCGTATTCGCCCGTTCGAGATAGCTAGCCAGTTCAGGGAGCTTGCCCTTGATCTCCGCAGGAATACGGAGTTCTCCTATCTGTCCCTGAGTGAATTTTCCCTGATATTGGTAGGTGGAGGGCGCTGCTGCGGTGGCTTTTTTGGCATTGCCGACCGCTTGACCATATCCTACCATGTCTCCGGTCAGCAGGCTGATCAAGCAAAACACCAAGACAATCTTGCCCAGGACGATCCTCATCCTATCCTCCTTACTGCCCACCCGCCAGTCCAACCTGGGATGGACTGGCCTATGCTAATTCAGTCGCAACTCGTTTGTCAAGTCGCGCTGTTCTATTGGCTTAGCGATCGTTCTCGTGATCGCGGCGCCGCAGAAAGGTAGGAATGTCCCAATCGCCAGAGCGGTCCTTCTTCGGTCGATGATTACCGGAATCATGCTGATTCACCGGAATGCGATAGGGTCGGATATCTTCGTCGCTAAGCTCAATCTCCTCCCGTTCCCCTTCCCCATTGGGGCGGAAGCCGGTGGCGATCACGGTCAGCTTGATCTTGTCAAAGCCTTCCTTGATCGAGCTGCCGAAGAAGATGTCCGCCTGATCGGAGACGGCATCGCGGATCAATGAGGCCGCTTCGGTCACCTCATCGATGGTCAGGTCCATACCGCCGGTGATATTCAGTATGACTTTCTGAGCTCCTTCGATTGAGCCCTCTAGCAGGGGGCTGGTGATCGCATTGCGCGCCGCCTCGCGGGTGCGACCCTCACCCTCGCCGATGCCGATGCCCATCATCGCCGTGCCGGCATTGCGCATGGTGGCTTCAATATCGGCGAAGTCCCGGTTGATCAGCCCCGGGGTGGTGATCAGGTCGGAGATGCCCTGCACCCCTTGACGCAGCACGTCGTCGGCCAGCTCGAAGGCCTTGACGATCGGTAGGTCGCCGGGCGCGACTTTGAGCAGGCGATCATTGGGAATAGTGATGAGCGTGTCAACGTATTGGCGCAGCTCTTCGATGCCACGCACCGCCCGCTCGGACCGGGTCCGGCCCTCAAAGGAGAAAGGCTTGGTGACGATGCCCACGGTGAGTATGCCGGCCTCACGGGCCAGCCGGGCGATCACCGGGGAGGCCCCGGTTCCGGTGCCGCCTCCCATCCCGGTGGTGATGAAGACCATGTCGCAGTCTTCGAGCAGATCGCAGATCTCGGCCTCGTTCTCCTCGGCGGCCTGCTGACCGATCTCCGGCTTGCCACCGGCCCCCAGACCGGAGGTGAGCTTAGCCCCGATCTGCAATAATTTATGAGCCTGGATGATCTGGAGCACCTGGGCATCGGTGTTGACCGCGATCATCTCAACGTCTTTGATCTTGGCCTTCATCATGCGGTCAACGGCGTTGCCCCCACCCCCACCAACCCCAATCACTTTGATGCGTGCCAACCCCGCCCGCTGCTGTTTCTCCATAATCGCTTCCTTCCTCTGGCCTAGCATGGGCTCAGCGACGCGGTACCGGCCCACGGAAGAGCCGATTTAGCCAGTTGAGCAGGGAGGTCACCAGTGAGCCACGCCGGTTGTTGGAGTTTCCCCAGCCCCAACGGCCGTTCGCTCGGTGGTTCTCCCCATAACGATAACGATACTCTTTGGATTCCAACGCATATTTTAATAGACCGATCCCGGTGGCGTAGATGGGGCTCTCGACGATGTCGCTCAGCCCGTGGATGCCCTGCGGATTCTTGCCCCGACGCACGGTGATATTATAACGATTGCGCACGAAAGTAGGCAGGCCGCGCAGCAGGGCAGTCCCACCGGTGAGCACAGTCCCCGCCGGGATCAGATCGCGGTAACCGGCGTCCTCAATCTCTTCCATCGCCAGATCGAAGAGCTCCTCCAGGCGTGGTTCAATGATCTTGGTCAGCTTGCGCTTGGAGACGGCCTTATGCTCCTCACCAATGGTAGTGATCTCCACTCGCTCGTCGCTGCTCTGCTCGTCAATGTGTGGCAGGCCTTCGCTCAGTTTGATCCGGTTTGCCTCCTTGCGGGCCACCTTGAGACCGACGGTGATGTCGTTGGTCAGGTGCTCACCGGCGATGGGCAGGACCTTGGAGAACCAGATATCACCGTTGCGGAAGATGGCGATATCGGTCGTGCCGCCGCCGATGTCCATCAGTACCACTCCCAGGTCCTTCTCGGCCTCGCCTAGCACGGCGTAGGAGCTGGCCAGCGGTTGCAGCACGATCTGTTCCACCCCGATGCCCAAATTCTCCACGCAGCGGGTTATGTTGTGCACCGCGGTGATCGAGCCGGTGACGATGTGCACATCCACCTCGAGCCGGGTGCCGGTCATGCCCACCGGATCGGTGATCCCCTCTTGGCCGTCCACGATGTACTGGCGAGGGATCACGTGGATCAGCTCGCAATCCGGAGGTATCTGGATCGCCTGAGCCGTCTCCAACACCCGCCGCACATCATCGGCGGTGATGATGCGGCTGGAGCGCGAGATGGAGACGGTGCCGGAGTTGTTGATCGAATTGATGTGCTTGCCGGAGATACCGGCATAGACGGTGTCTATCTTGACGTCGGCCATGTTTTCGGCCTGCTCAACCGCCCGCTGGATAGAGTGAGTCGTCTCGCCGATGTCGACGACTACGCCCTTCTCCAGGCCGGTCGAAGGGGCCTTGCCCATGCCGATGATCTCGATGATACCATGCTCAACCGAGCCGACCAACGCGACGACCTTGGTCGTCCCGATGTCCAACCCGATGATCAGTTCCCCCATCCCTCTCACCACCGTTCAGCGTGGGGAAGCAGGTCGCGGCGAGTTTTCGCCGGCGCTCATTTCCCCAAGGTCACTTCTCCTGAAAAACGCAGATCGATCCGGCGCGGTTTAGCTCTATCTGCTTTAAGGGCCACCAATACCCGTGACAATAAACTTAAATGCGCGCTCAGCTCACTGGAGGGCAACAACGCCTGCCAGCCCCTGCGACTGATGAGCAGGATCGAATTCCCTTGCCAACGCAGCTCGCGCCAGCCGGCCAGCCGCCGGCCATCCAGACGATAAAAATCCCGCAAAATCTCTCTAGCCCCTGTCTCGGCTATCCGTGCGCCTCGCGGCGTCTCTACTATGGACACTCCGCTGATAAACGGCTCAGGAGGCGGATAATTCAACGACTCTAATAGATAACCCTCCTGGTCCACCCAGCGATATTGCCCCGGCCCCAGGGCGATGATCCCATAAGGCTCCCGTTCCTGGAGAGAAATGTGCAACCAATGGGGATAGACCTTTGTGACCTGTGCCTCCTTAATCCAAGGCACACTCAGTAGCTTCTGGCGAAGCTGCTGAGTATGAATAGCCCACAAACTCACCGGAGGGTGAACTCCGGTTAGCCTTTCCACCTGTGCTGTGTTGATCCTCTCACCACCCTCGACGGTGATCCCTTCTAGAGCGAAGTAGCGATCCCAGGGAAGGCGCCACCCGACGATCAAACCGAGAATAAGCACTATTAGTAGGCCTTTCCTCGCCACTTCAGTTGGAGACCACCGCCAGCTCGAGTTGTAGCTCCACCTCAAACTCTTTATACACTTTATCACGGGCGATGTCAATAAGTTGGCGCACTTCCCGGCTGCTGGCCTCACCCCGATTGAGGATGAAATTGGCATGTAGAGCGGAGATACTCGCTCCGCCTATCCTCATGGCTTTCAACCCCGCCCGCTCGAGCAGCGCTCCGGCGCTGGGCTGGGGCGGGGTGGGATTCTTGAACACGCAGCCGGCCGAGTGCCCTCGCAGTGGTTGGCGGGCGCGCCGCCGGGCCAGCAAGCGCGCCGCATCCCAATCTCCTTGCCGGCGCTCTCCCGGCTCTCCCAAACGCAAAGTGACTTCCAACACTACCCAGCCAGGCCGGCGAAAGAGGCTGCTGCGATAGCCGAAGCGGCAGCCATCGTGATCCAGCTTGAGCAAACGGCCCTGCGGATCGAGCGCCCGCACGCTCTCTACCCGTGCGCCGATCGTCGCCTGAGGTATGCCGGCGTTCATCGCCACCGCCCCCCCCACGGAGCCGGGTATGCCGACGAGAAAATCTAGCCCGTGCTGCCCACGCTGCCCCAGCCAGCCCAGCAGTCCGCCCAGGCTGGCCCCGGAGTGACAGCGCAAGCGCCCCCCTGCCTCCAACTGCCAGCCGCCCCAGTTGCGGCCCAAATGAATGACTAGCCCGCGATAACCTTCGTCGGGGAATAAGATATTGGTGCCGTTACCCAGCACCATCCAGTTCAGGGTCCTCTGCCGGGCGAAGCTGATGCTCTGGCTGATCTGCTGCAGCGAGCTGGCGTTCACGAAGTAATCGGCCTCCCCTCCCAACCGCAGCGAGGTATGAGCCGACAACGGCTCAAGGCAGTGTAGAACAGTGCCGAGCGATTTGTCAAGCCCGCCGAGGGAGGGAGACCAAGCGTTTGCCCTGGGTTTGCTAAGCTGCGCCGCTCTCATCCGCGAATCCCTCACCCTTTTATTTGGGGTCGACCCAGCGCGGCGAAGCGATAGAGCACCTGCCAGATGTCGCCCGGCCCGAAGCCGATGATAAAGTCGCCCGGCCGCGCCTGGCAGCGCAGCAGCCGCAGCACCTCCTCCTTGTCTTGCGCGTAATGCACCTGGGGATGCTCTCGTGCGATCGCTTGGGCCACCTGACGGGCACTGACTCCTGGAATCGGTTGCTCGAAGGCGGGGTAAATATCGGTGACGATCACCCGGTCGGCCAGCGCAAAGGCCTGGGCGAACTGCTGGCTCATGTAGCGCATGCGGCTGTAGCGATGGGGTTGAAAGACGGCCCACAGCCGCCGGGGGGTCCAGCCCTCGCGGATGGTCTCGAGGTTGATCTTGATCTGAGTCGGCAGATGGGCGTAGTCGTCCACCACGGTCATCCCCTGCTCCTCCAGCACCTGGAAGCGCCGCTCCGGCAGGGAGAACTCCCGCAGGATGGAGCACATGGCCCCGAACTTCAGCCCGTTCAGATGACCCACCGCTAGGGCGGCCAGGGCGTTGGCCACGTTATGGCGCCCCGGCACGGCCAACTCCAGCTCACCTAGCCGCCGCCCCTGAAAGAACAGCCGGCAGCGGGTGCGCAGGCCGTCCCGCTCCAGCCGCCGCGCTTGCAGGTCGGCCTGGGGGGCGAAGCCAAAGGTCAGCAGCCGGGCAGCCCGCCGCTGCAACCAAGGGGTATGAGGATCATCGGCCGAGAGCACCGCATACTCTGAGCCGGAGAGAAAGCGGCCGAAGCTGTGCTCCAAAGCTTCTTCGTTGCCATAGTAATTGAGATGGTCTCGGTCTATATTGGTGATGACGGCCATCTGGGCCTTGAGCCCGGTGAAGTAGCCATCGCTCTCGTCCACTTCGGCGATCAGGTGCGTGCCGGAGCCCCACTTGGCGTGGCCGCCCAGGCTGCGGGAGGGCGAGCCGATCAGAAAGGTGGGATCGAGACCGCTGCGCTCGAAGAGCAGGGCGATCATGGCGGTGGTGGTGGTCTTGCCGTGGGTGCCGGCCACCCCGATCGAAGGCCGCTGGTTCATAAGCTCGGCCAATAGATCTTGGCGATGGATCACCCGCAGCTGCCGCTGCCGGGCGGCGCGCAGCTCGCGGTTCTCGGCCGGGATGGCCGAGGAGAAGACCACCGTGCCCGCCGGGGGCAGATACTCCGGGTCATGGCCCAAGTAGACCGGAATGCCCAAGGGCCGCAGCTCCCGCACCCGGTGGTTCTCCTCCAGGTTGGAACCGCTGACCTGGCAGCCTTGCTCGCGGAGCACCTGGGCCAGCCCGCTCATGCCGTCCCCGCCGATGCCGATGAAGTGATACTGATCTGTGATCTGCCTCATAGAGATAGCGTTCGACCTCCCTTATCACTTTGTCCAATGCGTCAGGTTGTCCCAGCCGGGCGCTCGCATCTGCCATCTGGGCCAGCCGAGCCGGGTCGGCCAGCAACTCGGTCGCGGCCCGCGCCAGGCTGGGTCCTGGTAGCAGTTCGTCCTCCGAGATCCAGCGCGCGGCACCCACTCCAGCTAAGGCCCGCGCGTTCGCCTCCTGATGACCCCCGGCCGCCCCTGGCCAGGGGACCAGCAGCGCCGGCTTGCCCAGCGCCGTCAGCTCGGCCAGGGTCACCGCCCCGGCCCGGCAGATGACCAACTGGGCCACGGCGAGCAGGGGGCCCATCCGATCGGCGTAAGCCAGCAGATGAATGTTTTTCAGCTCGACATCCAGTTGCCGCCGGGCACACCGGTAGCCCTCCCTGCCGGTAATCAAGACAACTTCCATCTGCGAGAAATAATCAGCATAATGTAGTATCTGGTCGTTCAGAACCTGAGCGCCATGCGAGCCGCCGATCACCAGCAGCAGCGGCCGAGAGGGATCGAGCCTCAGGCCGGTGACTTGGCCTGGCCCAGCCTGACTGATCTGACGGCGCAGCGGCGTCCCGGTGAGCGCCCAGCGCCGGGGGCGCAGTGCGGCGGTCGCTTGGGACCAGGCGACGGTAGTAAGCCCCGCCCAGGGCGCCAGCAGGCGATTGACCAGGCCGGGCCGGGCGTTGGGCTCGTGAATCACGGTGGGCAGGCCCAGGGCGATGCCGCAGGCCAGCGGGGCGAAGCTGGCATAGCCGCCGGTGCCGATGATCAAGTCAGGCCGGAAGCGACGCAGCAGCATCAGGCTCTCTGCCAGGCCGCCGCCCAGCGCCAGCAGCGCTCGCAGATTGCTCCAGCTCAGCCGTCGGGCGAAGCCGCGCGCGTGGATGGGGAAGAATTCGATCTGGCTCTCTCCGGGCAGCACCCGCGCCTCCAGCCCCCGCCGGGTGCCGACGTAGCCCACTCTCTCAATCGGCAGGTGGGCGCGCAGCCCCTCGATCAGGGCCAGCGCCGGATAAAGGTGCCCGCCGCTGCCGCCGCCGGCGACCAGTAAATTCATCGCCATACCCTCCGCCGACTCGGCCCCACGCCGGCAAACAGCTTTGCCCCTCTGACAGTCCCGGTAAAGCGTTGGCCCACCTGGGAGTAGCGCGAGATATTGAGCAAGACACCGCTCATGGCCAGCGAGACGATCAGCGAAGAGCCGCCGTAGCTAACCAAGGGCAGCGTCAGGCCGGTGATGGGCAGGGCGCCTACGGCCACGCCCAGATTGACCGCCGCCTGGCAGGCCAGGGCGAAGGTGATTCCCCCGGCGAGCAACTGGCCCAAGCGATCGGGGGCCCGTAGGGCGATCTGCACGCCCTTATAGCTGAGATAGCCGAAGAGCCCGATGAGAGCTAGCGCCCCCAGCAGGCCCAACTCCTCGCCGATGACCGCAAAGATAAAGTCGTTATAAGCTTCCGGCAGATAGAGCCATTTCTGGTGACTGGCGCCCAGACCGCGCCCGAAGAGCCCTCCGGAGCCCAGGGCGGTCAGTGACTGGATCAGGTGATAGCCGGCGCCCTCGCTATAGCGAAAGGGATGCAAGAAGGCGATGATGCGGTCGCGCCGGTAGCCGGAGCTGAGGATCAGCCCGGCCAGCAAGGGCAAGGCGGCCAGGGTGGGCAGCAGAAAATAGCGCAGGCGCACCCCACCCACGAAGAGCATAAACAGGGTAATGGCCCCATATATTGAGGCCATACCCAAATCCGACTGGGCCAGGGCCAGCAGGCCGGCCAGGCCAGCGATGATCAGGTAGGGCAAAGCCGCTTCGCCGAAGCCGGTGCCCTTCTGAGAGGGCCGCCGGGCCAATGAAGAGGCGAAGTAGACGATCAGGGCAAATTTCAAGAGCTCGGTCGGCTGGAGGGTGAACGACCCTAAGCGCAGCCATTGATGGCGCACCGATAAGCCGGGAAGGAAAGTCAACAGGGTCAGGCCCAGCGCGCCTAAGAGCAGACGTTCGTCCAGCGCGGCCAGCCGGTGATAATCCAGTCGGGTCAGCAGGCCTAAGAGGGCCAATCCGATCAAGGCGGAGATCAGTTGTTTAATGAAGAGATAGTCGGCTTGTCCATAGCTCCGGTAGGCCACGGGGGAGCTGGCGGAGTAGACCATGACCAGGCCGAAGAGGGTGAGACCGATCACGGCCATAAAGAGACCGAAGTCCGGCGCGTGAATCCCATGCACTTTGTTTTGATCCCCTTTCCTCGTCCCCTATTGAAGTGCGCTACGGAGCACCAGCGTCTGGCGAGACATTCTTAGTGGCAAGAATGGGCTTTTCCTTTGTAGTTCACTGCGGGCTGTGGCGGAAGGACCTCTGCCCTAGTAATCCCGGTCGCTCAAGCACTTGGAGGGGTGATGGGTGTCTGACTCAGGCCACGGCGCGCACGATCCCCTGGAAAACTCGGCCCCGCTCCCGATAATTGCTGAACTGGTCAAAGCTGGCGCAGGCGGGCGAGAGGAGGCAGCTCTGAGGCTTCAATTCCAGGGCAAGTCGGACGGCCTCGCTCAGGTTGTCTACGTAATGAAAGCGACGATAGCCGGCAGCAGAGAGGGCACGAGCGAATTGCGGAGCGGCCTCCCCCATGAGCAGCACGCTCTTGAGGTCGCGCTCCCGAATTGCCTGGACCAGTTGCGAAAGATCTTCGCCCTTGCTCCGACCTCCAACGATGAGCACCAGCGAGCTAGAAAAACCTTGCAGCGCCGCCTGCGTCGCGGCCGAGCAGGTGGCCTTGGAATCGTCATAGAAATCAATGCCTGCCACCTGGGCGACAAACTGGATGCGATGCGGCAGCGCCAGCGCTTTGTTCAGCTCAAGTCGCGCTAGCTGAATCTCCGGATCGAGCGCCCGGCAGGCCAGCCAGGCGGCGGCCAGGTTGGCACATTGATGGGGCAAGAGCTCGCGCTGCTCAAGGCCATTTAGCTCAGAACCGTCAAAGCGAACCAGCCGGGCTTGCAGACCGGAGGGCAACTCGATCTGGCGCTGCACGATGGCCCAATCTCCTTCGGTTTGACAGTGAAACAACCGACATTTGAGCGCGAGATAAGCTGCGAGCGTGCCATGTCGATCAAGATGGTTGGGCGCAAAGCAGGTGAAGACACTGACTTGCGATCTGAATTTCTCTACTGTCTCCAACTGAAAGCTACTGACTTCGAGTAGGACGATCGTCTCCGGCCCGATCTGGGGGAGCGCGGCGACGAAGGGCTGAGCTTCATTGCCGGCGCGCACGACCTGATGGCCGTTGGCGCGCAACAGATGTTCGATCAAGCTGACTGTGGTCGTCTTGCCCACGCTGCCGGTGACCGCGATGATCCGGCGGCTGGGGCAGGCCAGATAACCCAGCTCCAGCTCGCCTATGATGGGAATCCCACGGCGGCGGGCAGCTCTCAAAATCGGCGCGCTTATCGGGATGCCAGGCGAGGGGACGATCAGTTCGGCCTGGGCCAAGGCGCGCTCGCTGTGGCCGTCTTGCTCGTACTCCACTCCCCAGGCTTCGAGATCATGCGCTGCTTCAGGCGCCAACGCCGCCCGCTCGCTGAGGTAGACCTGAGCACCTTGGGCGCTCAAAAAGTGTGCCGCCGCCAAGCCGGTCTGGCCGGCACCCAAGACGGTTACCCGCCGGCCGGTGATGCGCATCATCCCCTGAGACATGGGGCGATTGTAAACCGGCCTTAGCTGAACCGTCCCGGACAGGAGTCCGAGTTTTGGCAGACGATGGGGCTTAGGTCGAGCTGAGCAGGTTTTTCAATTGTCCTAGATCAATATTGCCACCGGAGAGCACGCAGACGGTCCGGCTGCCGGGGTCCAACTGCACCTTGCCGGCCAAGAGTGCGGCGAACGAAGCTGCGCCTGCCGGCTCCACCACCAGCTTGCAGCGCTCCATCAGGAGACAGAGCGCCCGGCGGATCTCGGCGTCGCTGACCAGCACCACTTGATCCACGTAGCGCTTGACCAGCTTGAAAGTCTGCTCGCCGGCGAAGGGAGCGGCCAGGCCATCGGCGATCGTCTCTGTCTTTGCCAACTTCACCGGCCGACCGGCCTGCAGGCTGAGCTGCATCGCCGCGGCGCCCTCTGGCTCGACGCCGATGATTTGCACCTGCGGCTGCTGGAGCTTGATCGCCGCCGCGATGCCGGAGATCAGACCGCCGCCACCGATGCCCACCAGCACCGCCTGCACCTCCGGCAGGTCTTCCAAGATCTCCAGTCCCACCGTGCCCTGGCCGGCGATAATGTAGGGATCATCGAAGGGATGAATAAAAGTCAGCTGGCGCTCGGCGCGAATCTCTTCAGCTTTAGGGAAAAGATCGGTCATCCCCCCGTGGAGCACCACCTCGGCGCCGTACTGCCTGGTGGCTTCCACCTTGCTGGGCACGGCCTGAGCCGGCATTACCACCGTGGCGGGAATTCCTTCCAGTTGGGCTACATAGGCCGCCGCCTGAGCGTGATTGCCCGCCGAGACGGTGATCAGCCCGCGGCGTTTCTCTTCGTCGGAGAGATGGGCGACTTTATTGAAGACCCCGCGCGGTTTGAACGAGCCGGTCTTCTGAAAGAGCTCGGCTTTGAGATAGAGATCGGTCTTGGTGAGCCGGCCCAAGGCGGTCGAGTGCAGCAGCGGGGTGCGGTGCAGGCGGCCGGCGATGAGTTGCTGGGCGCTTGCTATCTCATTGAGGGTGAGCATCATGCTATCCATTGTAGCTAGCGCCTACTCAGCACTGCAACCGGGTAGCTGTGGATTAAATGATCTTCACTGGCAATGGTTAGCTTATGATATTGTGCCTGGCAAATGAGCATACGGTCAAATGGATCGCGATGCAGTGATGGGAGCTTCGCCAATTGGGCAACACTTTCCTCATCCAAGCGGAGACTCCGAATCAGATGACGTTCGCGCTGTTTCGGCAGATAAACCTCTGGCGGTTCAGGCAACTGTAGTTTGCCTAGTGATATTTAATCATCACTTCCCAGATCGAAACGACACTCAGGTATACATCGTTGTCAAGGTCACGAATTTTCTCTCGTAGAGAACTGGATAAACGGCTATCACTGCTTATATACCAAAGAAAAATATGTGTATCCAGTAGAATCCTCATGGACTTTCAAAGCGGCTGATAATCTCTTCCGGCAGGGGCTCATCAAAGTCATCAGGGAGGCGAAATTCCCCTTTACATAGTCCAAAAGGTCGTCTCTTACGTATGTTGGCCGACACCGGTTTAAGTTCCGCGATCGGTTGTTCGGCTTGGACAATGAGCAAGGTTTCCCCGGCTTTAACTCGGCGGAGATAGCCGCGCAGATCACGTTGAATCTCCACGATACTGACTCTAGTCATGGTGCAATGATACCCTGATCGCTAATATCCATGCAAGCTGGGAGAGCTCATTCAGTCAGCCACCCGCACGATCAGCTCCAACTCGACGGTGACATTTCTGGGCAAGCTGGAGCTGCCCACTGCGGCGCGGGCGTGCCGGCCGCGCTCGCCGAAGAGCTCGACCAAGAGTTCGGAGGCCCCGTTGATCACTTCCGGCTGATTGG
>CAJXGD010000025.1 GCA_913053845.1 uncultured bacterium
CTGAGCTCACCGCTGCTGGCCGGTTTAGAGATTCCGTTGGGCGAGGTCTTTTGAGTGACCGAGATCAATTGCTTCGGCTCTGAGAGCGTGTATTCTTCGCTCAGTGCAAAATCCATGGGTTGGGGCTCCTTTCGCCTGATGAGTCCAGATTCGTTCGATTATAGACCCAGAGGACGCTGCACTTCAAATCTTAAGAGTCGGTGACGCCGCCGCGATCCCTTGCGGCTTCAGCCATCGCCGGCTAACGTGCCCGTTGCATTTGCGGTCGGCCTGCTCACCCTATAGGGTGGCTGTAGCTTAATTCTGAGGATCTCACCGTTGGTCAGCGGAGTCCAGCGCTCAGCCAACTCGATCAATCTCTCCGAAGAGACGATCAGCTTCTCGCTATCATGATAGTAATACATGGTGTAGTATTTAAGATGTTTTGAATGAGCATCATATCGGTTAACCACGAACAACGTCTAGTTGGAGAGAAGAAAGCAGTTGAGCGAAGTGTAGCGCTGCAGCTTATTGACTGCTCTGACGAGTGTCTCCCCATCCCCTAAGGATGCGATCATTCTGCACATCTTTGCCCCCTAAGCTGCATCGGCCAGCTCTATTGCCTTCTCGGCCAAGAGATCGAGTGGGTCGAAGAGAGGCACATCGAAATCACCCTGCTGCAAGACTAAGGATATCTCAGTGCATCCGGCGATGATGGCTTGCGCTCCCTGTTTGAGCAAACCATCAACGATACTCATCATCTGTCCTTTCAGTGTGCAATCCATGTGCCCGGCCTTGACCTTGTAGATCAAGGTCATCATCTTCTTTTGATCCTCAGGATAGAGCAGCGTGATCTCTTTGCCTCGGCAGGCCGAAAGATAGATGCCGTTCTCTATTGTCCCGTCGGTAGCCAGTAGTCCAACGTTCCGCTCTGAGATGCGCGCCACAGTCTCTGCGATCATATCGATGATCGGGATGTGAACCGCCTTTCGCATCTCACCGAGATAGCAATGGGCCGTATTACAGGGGATGATGATAAAGTCTGCCCCGGCCCTCTCCAGATTCTGAGCGGTGCTAATGAGTGCTGGCACCGGGCTCTCGCCGCCGTGGAGCAGAGCAGCCATCCGGTCAGGAATCTTGGGGTTATTATCGATGATGAGCCTCAGATGGTCCTGGTCAATTTGAGCAGGGGTTTTGTGGATGATCCGACGGAACAGATCCAGTGTCGCTTCCGGTCCCATGCCGCCCAGGATGCCGATCACCTTCTCTTGGGTCATTCGAACATCCCCTTCACAACCGCCTGGCCATCCCTGACCATCAATCGTCCTCTGGCGTAGACTCGCTTGAGCGCTAGATTATCATCCAGTAGTAGGATATCTGCATCGTGTCCTTCTGCTATCTGTCCCTTGCTACCAAGGAGATGTAGTCTAGCAGCTGGGTTTCTGCTGATCAAGCTCAAGGAATCTGGCAGGGAGAGCAGCTCAGCGTCCACCAAAGCCTTCATCGCCCTGCTCAGAGAGCTGACCGCTCCGGTGGCCAAGCCGACAAGGTGTCCCCGCTCATCAAAGCGTGGCATACTGCCATTCCCATCGGAACTGAGCGTTACCTGCTCCAACCCAACGCCTTTCTCCATGATTCTCTCTATAGCCTCAGTAATGCTCGTTTCCCATTGCAACGAAGGGCTGGGAGCGGTTAGGTCGATGTTGCCCCCCATCTTTGCGAATGCTATCCCTTCTTCCAACAGTTGAGGGGTCCGTGAGAGATGGGTGGGTAAAAATTGGCGAATCGGTATGTCGGTTCGCTCCAACGTAGCGAGGATGGGACGCAAGCCCTGCGATCCCTCACCTACGTGCAAGTGAACCAGGCCGGCTTTGCTCCCCAACATGCCGCCGACGCGCGCTTCGAAAGCCAAGCGGCCGAGCTCCGCGGTCGTCGGTTGGGAGCTGCGGTGATCCGAGATGGCGATTTTGACACCGATCACCTTGTCAATGAGGGCAATATCCCGCTTCACGCTTCCCGTGATCGTTGCGGAGGGCAGGTGATACGAACCGGTGTACATAAAGGCGCTGATTCCCTCCATCTGTAAGGCATGCACCTTGGCGAGGAGCGTCTCGAGATGGCGGGTGACCCTGTCCATGCCCAGCACGCCCACCACCGTGGTGATGCCCGCCTCCGTGAGCTGGGATAGAGGGATCTCCGGCACTCGAGAGGCCGGACCCGCTTCGCCCCCACCACCGATCAGGTGAACGTGCAGATCTATGAACCCCGGCGCGACAATTAACCCAGAGGCGTCAAATGCTTCTACCTCTAGGCCTTGGAGCTCAAAACCCGTCCCTATGCCGGCGATCTTCTCTCCTGCGATGAAGAGGTCTTGCACGCCGAGATCCTCCGGGGCGTAGAGCCTACCGTTGCGAATCAGCTTGAAATGTACGTCGTTCGTCGCCATCAGGCTTCCTTGCTCTTTTCGCCAGGAATATAGGCTACAAGGGAAGAAGCTACAACACAGGGACGATCCACATCTAGAATCGAGGCGTAGTCGGAGAATTGGAAAGAGAGGATCTTGTACCCAGCATCAGTTTTGAGGAGTTCCGCAATCAGCGGGAGAAGGTAGCGTTGGTCATTATTTAGGACTCTGTCTGCCCGCTGAAATGCATCAACATAGTTCTTGTTGATCAAAGCAAGATCGAGAGTTCGCTGAACCTCTTTCATGAAAACAACCTCCAACTCCTTAGTTGTTGAAGGCATCCCAGCCATCCTTTCTTTCGAGCTATAGGCCGTCCCATAGTGAACAAGGTCACCTGTAGCTACAACCGCTGTGCTTGGTGACGCCATTGGTTGAATCGCGGCGGCGACACGCGATGCGAGATCGAAAGAACCAGTCACGGGATTTCGGGTCATGCCTATATAGATCGGCATAATGTGCAGTGGAGCCACCTTATGTAAAACTGCGTAGAAGCGGATAAGGGAAAGGAAGGTATCTAGCGAGAATTCCCTATTGACGACACCTTCATCCGGACGCATAATGCTTGTCTTTTCCGTTGAAGGCAGACTTAAAGCTACCTCTCCAAACGGAGTCTCCTGGGAAGGTTTTATGGGGCTAAAAGCGCCAGCAAGCTTGGAGAAAGCTGCTAATCGGACGGCGGTGGTTTCGTTTTTGTTCATCGCCTCCCGGTAAAGGGTAGCATACGGTTTAAGTCCCCAAGCGTGGAATACCCCAAGGGCTATAACTTGCTCAACACCTGACCTGTAAAGTGCAGAAACTACTTGTGCCTGGATCGCGCCAGCATAATGCACGGATGTGTGTGGGAAGGAAAGGATTGCATCCTCAGCGATCAGATCGATGAGGGCATCATCGTTCGCAGACTGGCCAAAGAGCTCCTCGAGATACCCCTTTGTCTCAGGGAGCTCCATTTCTCTTCGGTAATAGGGCTTCCATTCCATGATTTTGATCAACTCCCTTGTAAGTTACCTAGCTCCATATACAGGCTTTGAGTTGTTAAGAAGACACGGTCCTCACTACCTTGAAGGGTAGAATTACCAACCAAGGAGGAGAACCACATCTCTGATGGAGTTTATTATAGACGTCTACGTCCTGCTCGACTACTTGCCGATATTTCTCTTTGCCTACCAAACTCCATGATTGAGTCCCTTTCCTGCTTTGCCTTGGGCAGGGCGCACCAGTTTCCTGCGCCAGGCCCGCTCGGCTGGTCAGGGTCAAAGCCTGACTATGGCGATATCTGTTGACCCGCTTGCCCTACGATCCTCGGGTTTTGATCGTGGACAGCTTCCCGATGCCCTTTTGGCTCATTGAAAACTGGTGTATCATGTTAACTACTCGCATTCTATTTCCATGCACGTTCTTAACTTCAGCGACCGTGTAGGTGAGGATCGAAGATGTCGCGCACCGCGTCGCCCACCAAATTGAATCCCAAGACGAAGAGCGATATGAAGGCTGCCGGCATGATTAGCACATACCAGTATTGCAGTCCGTTGCCCTGTATTATCCAGTTCTGGGCGTTGCTAACCAGTTGGCCCCAGTCGGCATAGCCTAGCGGAGCGCCTAACCCCAAGAAGCTAAAGGCGGCTACATAGATTACCTGGCTACCAAAATCCAGTGAGGCGAAGACCAAGACGGGGTAGATGGTATTCGGTAGCAGATGCCGGCAGATGATACGCAGGTCGCTCGCTCCCAGCGCGCGGGCTGCATACACGTAACCCCTCTCCTTAGCGCTTAGCATATCGCCTCGTACTAAACGAGCGTAGGTCACCCAGTTGACTAACGAGATGGCTAGGACGACCACCCAGATGCCTTGGACGGTCAGATGCAAGCCTAGCACGCTGATATAGGGAAAAGAGGAGAGCACCACAGTCAGGACAATGCCAGCGACCAAAATGGGAAAGACGAGGAAGACATCGACAACTCGCATCAATAGTTCATCAACAATCCCACCCACGAATCCAGCTAAACTCCCCACTGATAAACCGATTAAGAGCGAAAGGCCCACGATGATTAGTGCCACCTTAAACGCGGTGCGTGTTCCCCAAACGACCCCATAATACAAGTCATACTGGCTGGCGCCTGTCGTGCCCAGAGGGTGCAGGTGCCAATTGGGTGGAAAGGTCCGCCAGGCTGCCCAGTTGGGTGGTTGAGGGAAGGGTGAACGGATGTGAAAATCCTGTGGAATGGAATAGGGATCTCTGCCGGGAATCGGTGGAGCAAGCCAGGGAGCAGCTAGAGCGATCAGGGTAAAGAACACGATCAGAGCGAGGCCTATGACCGCAAGGCGATTAGTGCCGAACCGACACACCGTCTTGAGGAAGACCGGCCACCAGGGCCAGATATCCCACAGCACCTGTTGCGGCGGAGCTTCAGGGGATTCCGGTTCACGAACAGGGTGCGGATGCTGTCCGATGACACCACTTGCACCCTGCAGGTCACCTGCTGTCTTGGCTGGGTTGATATCACTTCGCTTGCCCATGGGGCTAATCCATCCTCACCCGTGGGTCGGCATAGGCGTAGAGCAGATCGGCGGCCAAGTTAGTAATGACCCAGAGCAGGGCGGAGAAGATCACGAACCCCAACACACCGGCGATATCAAGGTGTAGTGCAGCCTGTTCCAAGAAGTACCCTATTCCATGAAGTTGGAAAACTGTCTCGGTGATTACCACCCCGGACAGTAACTGCCCGATCAAGAGAGTCGAAATGGTAATGATCGGGATCGAAGCGTTGCGTAGTGCATGCCTCCTGATGATAATGCCCTCCTGAAGTCCCTTGGCACGCGCGGTGGTCACGTAATCTTCATGTAGAGTGTTAAGCATGCTAGAACGGCTGATCCGCACCAAGAGTGCCCAGTTGATAAAGGATAGGGTAATCACCGGGAGGACCAAGTGCATCAAAGCATCCCAGAAGACATCCAAACGTCCATTCAAGAGAGCATCGATAGTGTAAAGTCCCGTGTGGTTTTGCCATAATGCGGAGTTTTGCACGATCAGAATGCTAGCGTTGCCCAAGCGACCAGTACCGAAGAGGCCGAGCCCTCCGTAGAAGACAAGCAGTAGGACCAATCCTACCACAAAAACAGGAACTGAGTAGGCTAAGATGGACATGGTGCGCGTTATCTGATCCACCAAGTGGTTCTGCTTGACTGCTGAAAGCACCCCTAGCACAATCCCTCCCACTAGAATCGGTAGAATGCTATAGAGTACTAGCTCGAGTGTGGCAGGTATGAAGCCGGTGAGCGCCTGTACCACTGGCATATTTTGTGAGGTAGACCAGCCTAGATTACCATGGATGACCTGAGTAAGCCAATCGGAGAACTGTGCCAAGAAGCTCGCATCAAGGTGATGTATTTTGATCAATTGATCAATTGCATTGCCTTGGAGGGCCTTAGGATTCTCTCCCACATATGCAAAGACCTTCACTGCGGGAGGTAGCATAGAGAAAAGACTAAACATAATGGAAATTGATACAAAGACCACGATCGGTAGGATTAAAAGACGACGTACGATATAGGCAAACATTATAGCTCATTCCCCCACAAAGCAACGATTAGGCACAGGCAGATGATATCACCTTAGCATGAGGGTGGGGGAGGAGCGATCGATCTGCCCCTCCCCCTCCCCATGATCACCTACGGCACTGGGACTGCCTTGCCGGAGCAGTCTGTGGCTGTCGGTTTTGCTCCACCCAAGACAAAAATTGTCTTGGGATAGGAGGTGCAGATTGTCTTTATATCATCTGAACCGTTGCCATCAGCTGCCTTCGAGTATTTGATTCCGGCGACTGGGTTATAGAGTTCCGAGAACCTTAAACCCGGATCAGCTGGGTTGTAACGATACCCATTCAGCCAACTACGCTCGACGAACTGCCCTTCAGGTTGGGATAGTGTCAAGGCCACCGCATTATCTACGAAGAGCTTTTGCAGCGTGTAGTAGATATCCTTCCGTTTGGATGGATCAGTCTCGATTAGCCCCTTGTTAAGCAGGTCATCCCAGTTCTTATAGGCAATGCCACCTGGTGTAGTGCCACCCTTGCCCCAAGCTGGTAACTTATCGATACTACTTGGCCCGGAAAAGAAGCCACCTACAGCGCTACTGCCCATCCACTGCGGGACAAAATCGGCCGGGTCAATATAGTCGGGATACCAGCCCAAGCCGAACATGGGCATAGTACCCCTGACGAGCTGATCCAGCATTTGGGCGGCAAGTACATTCCGCACAACGATATTGAAGGCTCCGTGTGCTCCAAACTTGGGGCTATTGAGGGCCAGCAATCCCGCCTGCAGGATGTTGGCTGCGATCTGTCTTGCCTGGTTGCCAGAGGGGTAGAGGATTGTAAAGGCAAACCCGTTTGTCCAGACTGGCCCAGGGTTGTTGAGTGTCCCTCCAAAGGCCAGCTTGAACTCGTCGGCAGCCTTCTGCAAGGCATGATCTTTTTCAAAGTCTTTAATGCCCGCAGCTTCAGAGACGCCAGGTTGTTCAGGGTTAAAGAAGGGTAGACCCTGAATGTTCGGCGTTGCTGGAGTAACAGCGAACCCATTGTAGGCACGCGAAAGGAAGAGGTCGTTATCAAAGAGATAGTTGAGAGCTTTACGTATGTGAATGTCTCGGAAGAAGTCCGGTGGGATACCGTTACCGTCTAATTTCCCCGAGCCTATAAGCGTGTTAGAGCCACCCGGCTGCTTGATATCAAAATTGAAGAAGAACGAATTGATACCCAAGGTTGGTAGCTTCTCCACAGAGCGTGCACCAGAGATACTGTGCACCGAAAGTAGGTTCGAAGGCGCGCCGAGGTCAATCACATCCGCTTGGCCATTCTTTAGATCGAGCAAGCGTGGGCCAAAGCTGCTGGGACCACTGATTTCCTTGAAGATCAACGTTCTGAATGATCCATTTTGGGAGGGATCACCCTGCCAGTAGTTAGGATAGGCTACCATGGTAGTGATCTTTGCCACCTTATCCCACTTCTGCAACATGAAAGGCCCACTGCCATTCTCTATGTCAAAGAGCGCTGTTTTGGATTCGTTGGGCGGGTTATTGTACTTCTGGAAATTGGCCTCATCCGTGTCTCGGTTTCCGGTGCAGCCAGGCCAACCGCCATGATCTGCGATGAACTTCTTATCCACTATGTCCGATTGCGCGCCAGAAACAACCTGCTGGAAGGGGGCAAAAGCGTGCGTCAAATGGAATGTAACCTCGTTGCCATTCACTGTGACAGCTTGCTTCATTCCATTATAGCCACAAATCTGGTCAATCAGCTCTGTTTTAAGCTTGCCTGTTCCATCCCGAGTTGAGCCGGTGCCTAGCAGCTCAGGTAAGAAGAGGAAGCCGGAGCCGCCGGCACGGTCGGTAATCAGAGAGCGCAGGAAAGTGTACTGAACATCCGCAGGCGTGAGGGGATCGCCATTGTGGAAGGTGATTCCATTGCGGATGGAGTAGGTGTAAGTTAGGCCATCAGCGCTAACTGTCGGTAGGGTGGCGGCGATGATCGGGATGAGCTCTGTGGTTGAACTACCCTTATAGAAGGTCAGAGGTTCATAAAGCTGCTCGATGACCATAAAGCTAGGCCAGTTAAATGCCCAGACTGGGTCGAGCGTTATCTGTTGGTTGAAAGTGTCATAGGTAAAGGTGCTGATATTTGTTGGCTTCGCCGGTTGTGCATCGATTGCCCCCACCATTGAACTTACCATAAGGAGCGTAAGCGCTACGACCAACCATCTAATCTTGGTTGCTGTAAACAGCATAGTTTGACCTCCTAGGAGATTAGTTTATTAACTGTCAGACACTTCCTTAGAGCTATGTGTTCACCGATTTACATCACCTCCAATCAGGGTTTTCGCTATACGACTCTTCGCGTAGAGCGTCCATGTAAAAAGTGCGCGTAGCCTTGAGGTGTTCTAGCATCAGCCGTTCCATTAATTCCCCATCACCAGTGCTAAGGCCATCAATAAGCTTTCGATGCATTTGTAATTCCTCCTCAGGCGGAATCGTTCGTCCGCGCATTTTATCGGGAAATAGGGGAAGGAGTGTTTCCATGAGGCGAATGAAAACGGGGTTGTGGGTTGCTTTAGTGATTCCTAAGTGAATACCCTCCGTATACTGATACCTCCCTTGAGTCACGGCCTGCTGAATATCCACGTAGGTTTGCTCCAATCTCTGCAGATCTTCCGGGAGGGCACGTTGAGTGGCCAAACGTGCAATTTGTGGTTCAAGCGCTTCGCGAGCCTCCATAATATTCAGAAAATCCTTTTCGGAGATTGTGAACTGCACCAAGTCTTTACCATGAGAAATCCTATCCTCCTCTCTTACATAATATCCCTTCCCCGCACGCACTTCGACGAGTTTTAATGCAACAAGAGAATGGAGCGCTTCTCTCACGGAGGAACGCCCTACCTTGAATGTCTCCATCAGTTCTCTCTCGGAAGGAAGTTTCTGCCCTGGAGTCAATTTGTCCTGCTTGATGGCTTCAACTAATTGATCAGAGATCTGATGGCTCAAATTGGTGGGCTTAACCTGGGAAAAGGACATCATCGTAGTCGCATTAACTGAATGTCTGACAAGCTGATCATCATCTGGCATGACATGATTATAGCATAAGACTGGGGAACTGTCAAGTAGCCGAAGTTGGTGCGCTAAAAGATCGTTACCAGGGGGAAAGTGTGGCAATGGCTCAAGAGAGCGGGACATCCTCAACCTGAGCTGTTCCGACTTGCTGCATTTCGAGGTTCAGGATAATCTAGCTCGTGTCAATGTCGCAACCTGGATCTGTGCCAGATCAGCCAAATACCTGTCACAAGTCATGAAGTTCCGGCAAGCGAAAGCTTAAAATTAGCCTAGCCTGGCGAATTGAGGAGTAAGAAAATGAACAAGCACCTACAACCGGCTTGTACGGGCAAATAACAGGCTTAAGCGCCAGGAAGCTGCTCACGCGCGAGTAAAGAACCCACTACATTCTAGATGGCCTGAAGCGTGAACAGATACGGCGCGCTGGCATGACCCCGCCGATCGAAGAGCGTCACTTTCAAGGTGATGGTCTGCCGAGTGATGGCGTAAATGTAAAAGCGGAAGGTCCCGCTGGTCTTGCCCTTCACCTTGGGATCAAAACCGAAGGGACTGAAGTGCACGGCTTGTACGGCCTCGAACTTCACGAAGGTGATGTCGCCGTCGGGGTCGCTGAAGCCAACTTTGCCCCAGTTGTTCTTCCCGTTAGCTTTGATCGTGCCGGGGAACTCGACGAACGTGATGCGTGGTGCGCTGCTGGGTCTGACTCCAATAGTGAAGCTGACGCTCAGTTGGCGCTGGCCTTCGATGAAGAAGTCCACCCGCCATTGGCCAGTTAGCTGGGCGGCTCTCCTGCCGCGAATGTTGATCCAGCTCCAGTTGTAGCGAGTAGCGGAGCGTCCGTACTCAAAGTAGAGCTGTCCCGACGGTTGATAGAACTTCCACTTGAGCCAGCGTCCCTTCACACTATCGGCCACCTTCACCCACAGCATGGCCCGCTCGTCCGTCGGAGAGAAGGTCGTTGTGGCATCGGTGGGCCGACTGTTGCGGAGGTCATGGGTCATCCGATAATCCTGAACCAGCGGGCTGGTACTGGGCGCCATTGCGATTTCGAGTCGGCGGAGCTCGTAGATGCTGCACAACTGGCCGGCTGTAATGCGAATCCGGTTGGAACTAGAAACAAACCGGCCAGTGACATCCCAGAAATTGCTCGTGAAGCTCTGGGAGCCAGAGCCCACCGGCGGGGTGTAACTCTGCACGATGGGACGTTATTGACCGCGATGGTCACCGGGGCGAAGCCCTGGTTGGGACAGCCCGGCGCGTAGGCCGAGCGGTGGACCAGCTTGAGCTGAAGGCTCGAAGTCGCACCAGGTCCTTGGAAGACGACCTCTAGGAAGGCCCCAGGGTAGAGCAACTGGAGGCTCCCCGCGCCCGCGCTCCAACCTTGGCCCGTCCATGTGAGGACGCCTTGCCGAATAGGAGCGCCGTTGGGGAACGGGGAGAAATCTAAAACAACCAGCGACTGAGCTGGAGCGGGCGCGATTCCCGGATCGGCCCGACCGCTTTGAGAGCTGGCCAGAACCAAGCTGAGCAAGACGGCGATCAGCAAGATCACAGCAGGTTTGCCGTGTACTCTTTGTGCCTTCATCTGTGAGCCACCCCCTCTCGTGGCTGATGCTAGACATTCAAAGCATATACCCAAAGGACCCCGGGCAGGTTTCAGCCCAGCGTGCAGCATGAAGATTCATCGAATTGGGCTGATGAGCGCGCCTCGACTTGAGAAAAGCTGACCTGTCAGGTATCATCGGTTGCCATGCCGAATTTAGACCATCCCCAGCGCCTGATCGTCTTTGTGGACTTCGATGGCACAGCCGCTCAAGAGATCGCTTCTAATCGCTTGCTCGACCGTTTTGCTCAGGGTGACTGGCGCGAGTTGAATTGTCAATTGAAGGAGAGAGAGATCTCCTTCAAAGATCGTGTCCTTAAGCAATTTTCGATGTTGGCTGGCACTCGCGAAGAGATGGTCGAGTTCTGCCGACGCGAGCTCCAGTTGAGGTCGGGATTCAAAGCGTTCGTTCGCTGGTGCCGAGCTCATAATCACCAGATCGTGATCGTCAGCGAAGCGTTGGACTTCATGATTGAGGCCATCCTCGAACGTGAGGGTCTCAGTGATCTGCCGGTCTACTGTGATCGAGCCGTCTTCCACAGCCGCGGCCTGACGGTGGAATTGCCCCATTTGCGAGGAGACTGTCGCTGCCAAGTTGGCAATTGCAAACGGGCTCATCTGCTTGCCCAGCGCGATCAATTCGATCTGGTGGTCTATATCGGTGATGGCTCCAACGATCTGTGTCCCGCAAAAGAAGCGGATCTCGTCTTCGCCCGTCGCCGCTTGGCCGAAGACTGCGAAGCCCAAAGGATCGAATATCTCCCCTTCGAGGATTTTCATCGGGTAAGGCGCATACTTGCGGAGCTAAACCCGGCACTTTCAGTTACGTCCTCTAAGGAGAGCTCAACACCTACGAAGCGTCCCGCTCTCCCGCAAAGGAAGCGATCAACCGGTTGAGCGGCTCGGCCGCCTCAAGCATCACCATGTGGCCCGCTTTTTCTATGATATGCAACTGGGCATCTGGAAGATGATCGCGCAGATATTCAGCATACTTGATCGGGGTCAGCCGATCCTCTCGCCCGCAGACTACCAGTGTAGGCGCCTTAATCTGCTCTAGCTGAGCCACCAGGTCAAAGCGATCGCAAGCTGAAAAATCCCGATAAAGTGCCGCTTGACCGTTGCGCAGCATCTGATCGCGCGCTTGGCGGCGCTCTGGCTCCCTAGCGGCGGCGCCAAAGGCTAACTTGACGATTGAATCTACCGCTGCCGGGAAATCGTCGGCGATGGCCTGGAGCAGCTCCGGCAAGACCCTCAATCTGGCTCCCGCGCCGATCAGGATCAGCCCACCGATCAGCTCCGGATGCTCTAAGGCAACGCTCAGAGCCACCGCGCTGCCCAGCGAGTGCCCGGCCAGGACCGTCTGATCTCCCAGATCGGCCAGCACTCCGGCCACATCGGCCACATAGCTGGTCAGGTCGTCGCCAGGACGCAACGGGCTACGACCATGGCCGTTCAGATCCAGCGCCCCAACGCTAAATTGCCCCTTGAGACCCTGAAGCTGCCCGCCCCACAGCGTGTGATCCGCCCCGGAGCCGTGCACCAAGAGCAACAGGCGCCCTCGGCCCACCTGGGTATAATAGACCGGTGAGTTCTCAACTAACACCTTTGGCATCCTTGCGCCCCTCCGCGGCGCCGGCCCCCTCGACCACTATCCGTGAGAGATCGCCGATATTCAAAAAAAGCTCCACGATTGCCCGCAAGAATCCTAGCCGATTTTGTCGCAACTCCCGGTCGGGGGTCATCACCAAGACGTCGTCGAAGTAGCGGTCTATCGGTTGGCGCAGCCCGACCAGTTGCTCGATGACTCCGGCAAAATCCCCGCAGGCGAGCAGCGGCTTGATCTGTCCCTCAGCCTTGAGGTAGGCCCGCCAGAGCTCCCGCTCGGCCTCCTCGCGAAAGAGCCGGGGGACAAAGCCGTGCGCCGATTGATCGCGGGTGATATGACAGGCCCGCGAGAAGGCGATCACCAGCGAGCGAAAACGCTCTGCGCCGCGTATCGCTTCCAGGCTACGCGCCTTCTCCAGCACCCGCCCGAAATTTCCGTCATGGGCAGCAATGACCGCGTCTAAAACATCATAGGCGATCCCATATTGGCGCAGTAATACTTGATAGAGCCGCTCGCCGAGATAATTTTCTACTACTGAGATCGGCCTCCGGTTGGGAATGAAATGGTATAGATTTTCCGCTCGGCGGATCAGCGCATAGCAGTCCAGCTTGAGCGACTTGGCCAGCGCGATGCGAATCACCCCTATCGCCGCGCGGCGCAGGCCAAAGGGGTCGCGCGAGCCTGAGGGTTGCTCGCCGCTGGCCAGCGAGCCGATCAGCGTGTCCAGCTTGTCGGCCAGGCTGAGCACACTGCCCCCCTCGCTCTGGGGCAGTTCGTCTTCGGCTGTGCGGGGCAGATAATGCTCGCGGATGGCCAGGGCCACCGCATCCGGCTCGCCTTCCAACTTGGCATAGGCTCCGCCGATGATCCCCTGCAAGGTGGGGAACTCGCCCACCATGGCCGTCAAGAGGTCGGCCTTGCAGAGGAAGGCCGACCGGTCCAGCGCCTCAGGATCGCTCGTGCCGACCTGCTCGGCGATCAGTTGTGCCAGTTTGCGGATGCGCCCCACCTTGTCCCAGACCGAGCCCAGTTTCTCCTGATAGACGACCGTGCGCAGGGCACGGGCCCGCTCCACCAGTGCAGTTCTGCGATCGAGCTCGAAGAAGAATTGCGAATCGGTCAGGCGCGCTCCCACCACCCGTTCGTAGCCGGCGCGCACCGTCCCGTCTTCATCAGCTCCCCCGTCGCGGAAGCCGACGAAATAGGGTGAGGCTTGGGAGCCCAACGCGAAGGGCACGAACTTCTGGTGCTCTACCAGCGTTGTGGCCAAGACCTCGGAAGGCAAACTTAAAAAAGCATCGGAGAAGCACCCTAAGACGGGGTGGGGATGCTCCAGATTGTCAGCGATCTCTGCTATCAAGTCCGGGGAGGCCAGCGGCTGGGCCTTAATCTCGTCGGCGATCACTCGGAGGGCCGACTCGACCTGTGCCCGCCGCTCAGACGGATCGAGCACCACCCCATTGGCCTTCAATTGCTTGAAATAGTCTTGCGTGTCCTTGATCTCAATCTGGGAGGCGCCCAGCGCGCGATGGCCACAGGTCAAGCGCCCAGCGCGCAGTCGGCCATAACTGAAGCCCAGCGGCTCGTCGCCATAGAGGCAGAGCAGCCAGCGAATCGGCCGCACGAAGCGCAGGCCGGAGTCGTCCCAGCGCATCGTCTCTTTGGGCACCAGTCTTTCGATTACTCGCGGAAGCAACTCGGGGAGCAGCTCAACAGTCGGACGACCCGCCTCGCGCCTTTCCAAGAAGCAATATTCGCCTTCGGGAGTTGTCTTGACGATCAGCTCCTCCGGCTTGGCTCCCCGGCTGCGGCAGAAGCCCAATGCGGCCTGGGTGGGCTGGCCCTCGGCATCGAAGGCGGCCCGCTTGGGCGGCCCTTTGATCTCTCGGCGCGAATCGCTCTGCTGCTGCTGCAATCCGGCCACAAAGAGCACCAGGCGCCTGAGGGTATAATCAACGCGCAGCGCTTGATAGGCCAGGCGTTCCGCTTTGAGCTCGGCCTGGGCGGCGCTGCTCAGTTGCCTAGCTAACTCGGGCAACTGACCGGGAGGAATCTCCTCGACGCCGATCTCCAACACCAGATCTCTCATCGCTCATCTCCCATCAGTCAGGAGCGGTGTCCGGCTTATGCTGGCCCCGAGAGAGCTTCAGATAGCTCTCGGCGCAGCCGCGTGTCAGCCGTTGAATGCGCCGAATGAACCGTTCCCGCTCGGTGACATGCAGCGCCCGTCGGGCGTCCAATAAGTTGAACAAATGGGAGCACTTGGCCGCCTGCTCGTAGGCCGGATAGGGTAGCTCAGCCTGAAGCAGTTGCCCGGCAGCCGCCTCGTGCTCTTCGAAGAGCTTGGCGATCAGGCCCACATCGGCCGCCTCGAAGTTGTAGGCGCAAAACTGCCGCTCGCTCTCCCGTTTTAGCTCACCATAGGTATGCGCCTGGTCCCAGCGCAGCTCCCAGACGCTATTTGTCCCTTGCAGCACCATGGCGATCCGCTCCGTGCCGTAGGTAAGCTCGCAGGAGATCGGCGCCAGCTCGATGCCGCCCATCTGTTGAAAATAGGTAAATTGCGAGATCTCCAGACCATCGAGCACCACCTGCCAGCCCAAGCCGGCCGCTCCCAGGGTGGGACCCTTCCAGTCGTCATGCTCGAAGCGCACGTCATGCCGCTTTAAGTCTATGCCCAAGCTCACCAAGCTCTGCAAGTACAAATCCTGCACGTCGGGGGGCACCGGCTTGAGGATGACCTGATATTGGTAATAGGCCTGCATGCGCATCGGGTTATCGGCGTAACGTCCATCTGTGGGTCGGCGGGAGGGCTCGACATAGGCTACCCGCCAGGGGCGTGGGCCCAGCACTCCGAAGAAGGTCGCCGGATGAAAAGTTCCGGCCCCCACTTCCAGATCCAAGGGTTGCTCCAGCAGACAGCCCTGGGCACGCCAATACTCCTGTAGCGCTAAGAGCAGGTCTTGAAAGTTCATCGTGGCCAAAGCAGCAGTTGAGCTTAGGCGTCTTGGCCCTTGGACAGTTGAGCCTGAGCCAACCGGGTCAGTTGCTCAAAGGCTTGAGCATCGCGCACGGCGATCTCGGCCAGCATCTTGCGATTGAGCCCCACCCCGGCCAAATTGAGGCCGTGCATGAAGCGCGAATAGGAGAGCCCCTCCAAGCGGCTGGCCGCATTGATGCGCATGATCCAGAGCGCTCGGAAGTCGCGCTTGCGCAGCTTGCGCCCGAAGTAGGCGTTCTGCAACGCTTTCATCACCCGTTGTTTGGCGATCTTATGGCAGTTGCGCCGCTTGCCCTTGAAGCCCTTAGCCAGCCTCAGCAGGCGCTTGCGCCTTCTGGCATGTTTGATACCGCCTTTGACTCGCATCGTTTTCTCCTTGCCTAGCTGGAGAGCAACTCCAGGAAATTCTTGCGCAATTGGCCCTCCACCCGCAAGCCCTGGCGGGCCTGGCGCTTGGGCTTGGCGCTGCGCTTATTGAGCTTATGGTGATAACCGGCTTTATTGCTGGTCATCACCCCGTGCTTATTGACTTTAAAACGCTTGGCGATGCCTCGATGGCTCTTCTTACGACGCCGACTGGGCATGTTGTACCTCCTCATCTTCTCGCTTGCCCTGCTTGGCAGCCTGAGCGGCCGGTCGGGCTGCCGGGACTAGCACCATCTGCAAGGAGCGCCCTCGTACCCTGGGTTCCATGTCCACTCTGGCGATCTCGGCCGTGGCCTCTTTCAGGCGCTGCAGCAGTTGGCGACCCAGTTCCATGTGCACGATCTCCCGCCCGCGGAAGATCACGGTGATCCTCACCTTATTTTCGTCCTTGAGGAACTCGCTGATCCGCCGCAGCTTGGTCTCCAGGTCGTGCTTGTCTATCTTGGTGGTAAAGCGCATCTCCTTGAGCTTACCACCCTTTTTCTGCTTCTTTTCCCGCTTCTCGCGCCGATATCTATACTTACCGAAATCAACTATCTTGCAGACGACCGGTTGAGCCTGAGGCGCAACCTCGACCAGGTCTTTGCCTTGGCTGTGGGCCAAGCTGATCGCCTCATCGCGGGACATAATGCCCAACTGTTCACCTTTTTCGCTGACCACACGGACAGTGTCGGCCCGGATCCGCTCGTTGCGACGCATACGACTGACAGTCTGCTGAGCTATGGGTGACCTCCTCGTTAGGGATTAGGCGGGTTAGCCGCTATTGTGGCCTACCATACCATACCTACTGCCTTCTGTCAAGCCTCCGCCGCTCCCCATGAGGCTTTCGTCCCGCTCAGACCCTCCGGTAGGCTCCCCGGATAGGTCAAGGTTTGGCCGCCTAGCCGCAGCCGATCGCCCGGCTGCAGCCCCAGCCGCTTCAGCTCGGCCAGCACGCCCAGCCGCTCCAATTGCTCGTAGAGATAGGCCACAGCTTCAGCTTCATCCAGATAGAGCATGCCCAAGCGCTCGACCGCCGGTCCCCCGATGACGAACCTGCCCTGCTCCTCACCCGGGAGCACAGTAAAGCCGCTGGGATCCTCCGGGCGATAGATGCGCCGCAATGGTTTTTGCGCCTGCGCCTCAGCCGGGACTGCGCTGGTCTCTAGCTGCTCCAACTGCTGCCAGCAGCGTTGCTTGAGCACCTCTATGCCCCGACCGGTGGCCGCCGAGATGGCCAGCAGCTCCACCCCCTGCTCGGCGAAGCGCGCCCGCTGCCCTTCCAGCTCCGCTTCATCTATCAGGTCGGTCTTATTGCCCACCACCAGTTGGGGCTTAGCGGCCAACACCGGGGAGAACGCTACCAATTCATGATTGATGGCCAGATAATCCTCCCAAGGGTCGCGCCCCTCCCAATTGGACAGATCAACCAGATGTACCAACAGGCGGGTACGCTCGATATGCTTGAGGAAGCGATCCCCTAGCCCCTTGCCTTGATGTGCCCCGACGATCAGCCCGGGGATGTCCACCGCGACAAAGCTGGCGAACTCATCCACCGCGACGATGCCCAGATGGGGCTGCAATGTCGTAAAGGGATAGCTGGCGATCTTAGGTCGCTGAGCGGATATGCGGCTGATCAGACTGGACTTGCCCACGTTGGGAAAGCCGATCAGCCCCACGTCGGCCAGCAGCTTGAGCTCCAGTTTGACCCAGCACTCCTCCCCCGGCGCCCCGCGCTCATGGATGCGTGGAGCCTGGCGGGTGGAGCTCTTGAAGCGCAGGTTGCCCCGCCCGCCTTGGCCGCCCTGGGCCAGCAGCACCATCTGTCCTGAGCGGGTGAGGTCGGCCAGCACCTCCTGGCTGCGCAGGTCTTTGACCAGCGTGCCCACCGGGACGGGCACGATAAGCTTATGCCCCTTGCGCCCCTGGCGCCGGTGGGTGCCCCCTGACTGGCCCGGCTCGGCTTTAAAATGAATCTGGTCACGGAAAGACAGCAAAGTGTTTACCCGCCGGCTGGCTTTGAGATAAACGTTGCCGCCCTGACCGCCATCGCCGCCACTGGGGCCGCCCTTGGGGCGATATTTATAGTGCTCAAAGCTGAGCAGCCCCGATCCACCACGCCCGGCTACTAGACAGATCTTCGCTTCATCAATGAACATAGGATACTAGCGGCAGGAAGCTGACACCTGGACCGGGAAGGGCCTTCATGAGGATGAGGGCAGGACACTGATCGAGCGCCCCTTAAAAGTGACCAGGCCAGCGCTCAAGGCATAGAGCGTATGGTCTCGCCCCATCCCGGTATTTATACCGGGCTTGAAGACCGTGCCGCGTTGGCGCACCAGGATCTCGCCGGCCTTGACGAACTGCCCCCCGTAGCGCTTGATACCCAAGTGCTTGCCGCGGCTATCTCGTCCGTTGCGGGTACTTCCACCTCCGGCTTTATGGGCCATGGGCTCTCCTCCTCTCTGCGGCCATTGGGCTAGGATAGTTGCCTGAATTAGACTTCAACTGCACTGGCCACTTCCTTGACTTCCAACTGATCGGCGTGGCTCTCTTCTAGATCTTTAAGCCCCAGGAGCGCCGTCTCCAAGATGGCGTCTATTTCGCGGTTGAGCAGCGAATCACGCTCCACCTGGCAGCGGAAGGTGTCGGCATCGTCGGCCAGTTGGGGGTTCAGCTTCAGATAATCCTGCAGGCCGATGGCCGCGGTGTGCAACAAGAGAGAGACCCCTTGGGCGGTGTCCGCCGACCCTGCTGCCGAGCTGCCGCTCTGCAATATCTCTTGGATGCGACCTTCCTCATCGCGATAGATGCTGACCTCTATCATCGCCGAATCTCTCCGACGAGCAGTTTGATCAGCCGGTCCCGATGACCGTACCGTCGGCGATAGCGCTTCTTGGGTTTGTACTTGAAGACCCGGATCTTTTCTCCCTTGAACTCCTCGACCACCGTAGCACTGACCCGTGCCCCCTCCAGATAAGGGGTACCGATCGCCTCTTCCTGGTCATCGTGAACCAGCAGCACCTGCTCAAACTGCACCGTATCGCCGGGTTGATGACCGGGCAACCGTTGCAGGATCACCGGCCGGTTCTCTTCAACCCGATACTGTCGTCCCCCACTGGTAATAATCGCATATTTGGACATGATTGACCCACCTTTTTGAGATACCCAGTCTGACCTCACCAGGTCACTTATTTTAGCGGCTCCACCCCTTGAATTCAAACCGGAGAGTTATCTCAGGCAAGATGAGCATGAGCGGGGGGATAGCTAACCGATGATGCGTGAAGTATCATCCCGGTCATGTCTGGTGCATCCTGCGAGGGATGGGCTGGAGCCCCCAGCAGCACAGAGCGGCGCGCCCGAGAGCGAGAGGAGCAGGCGATCAAGCGGGAGATGTCCCCCAAGCGGCGTAGATCGTGATCACGCCCATTAGCGTCTCGCTGGCCATTTTCCTCGTTACCTATGCGCTGCTCTTCGCCGACAAGATCCATCGCACGATCATCAGCCTCGCTGGTGCATCGGCGATGGTCTTGGCCGGGCAGGCACTGGGATTTTACCGGGATTTCCCCAGCAAGGGCGAAGGGTTACCCTCGGCGCTTACAGCCATCGATTTCAACACCATCGGCCTGCTCTTCGGGATGATGCTCCTGGTAGGTATGCTGGAGGAGACCGGTTTTTTCGAGTACATCTCCATCCGTCTGGCGCAGCTCACCCGGGGGAACTATTGGCTGTTGATGTTGTCATTGGGCTGGTTTACCTTTATCGCCTCCGGCCTGGTGGACAACGTGACGACTATTATTTTTGTCTCCTCCATCACAGTTTCGATCGCCTCGGTGCTGCGGGTTGATCCCATTCCCTTGCTGCTGGCCGAGGTGATGATGGCTGGCATAGGAGGGATGGCCACTCTCATCGGTGATCCGCCCAACATCATGATCGGCTCGGCCGCCGGGCTCAGTTTTATAGATTTTATCATCTTTTTGACGCCATTGGCCATTCTAGCCGGTCTAGTAACCACACTGACCTACCGATTCTCTTTCCGCCACCAGATTGCCCGGGAGCGCCCGGACCTACGCGGTCTGATGGAGCTGGACGCCCCAGGGGCGCTGCACGATAGGGTCACCATGCGCAAGATCTTGATCGTCTTAGGCCTGGTGTTGATCGGATTCACCCTGCATGGACAGACCCACTTCGCTCCGGCGACGGTCGCTATGACTGGGGCTTCAGTGGGACTGCTCTGGGTTCGCCCCAATGTGCTGGAGGTGCTTAATAGTACCAAGTGGGATGTGTTGCTCTTCTTCGCCGGACTCTTCGTGATCGTCGGTGGGCTGGAGGCCGCTGGGGTGCTGACCATGGTCGCGAAGGCGATCGGGCAGGTGGCGTTAAACTATCCGCTGCTGGCTTTGATCGCCATCGTCTGGGGTGGGGCCATGCTTTCGGCCATCGTGGACAATATCCCCTTTACGATCGCCTTCATTCCCGTGATTGGGGGGCTGGCCTCGCTGGGCGTGGATGTGCTGCCGCTCTGGTGGGGTCTGGCCGTGGGGGTGGCCATCGGGGGCAATGCCACGCCGATTGGCGCCTCGGCCAACGTCTATGTGATCTCGCTCTCCGATCATATAGGCACGCCAATCGGCTTTCAACGCTGGCTTAAAATAGGCATCCCCCTCGCGGTGATGCAGCTCTTCTTTGCGACCTTGATCCTCTACGGGATGATGAAACTGGGGATGATTTAGCCTTTAACGGGATGACCAGCTCTTTAGGATAGGGCGTCAGGCTATGAAACTCGCCTGATTGGTCGCAACAATACGTATCTTCAAGCCTGATGCCAAAACCCTGCTCCGGATAATAGAGTCCCGGCTCGATGGTGAAGACCATGCCAGGCCGCAGTGTCAGCTCCGGATGCTCCCCGAAAGTGGGAAATGATGGTTGCTCATGCAGCTCTAAACCCAGCCCATGTCCCAAACCGTGAATGTAGCCCGACTGGGCTTTAGGATCACTGCGGATCGTCCGGCGGCCGCGCGCCTCGAAAAAATCGCAGGCCTGAAGCTGATAAGTCTGCGTCGGTTGACCAAGCTGCAAAGTTGTCACCACCTGCTCGAAGCATTCCAGCACATCACGATAGGCACGTTCAATCTCAGGAGGGGCATAGCCCAAGCAGAAGGTCCGCGTCATGTCGTGGTAATAGCCGCCCGACCGACGGGGGTAGATGTCGAAGACGATGGTCTGGCCCAGCACCAGCGGGGTTTCTGCCACCCCCACATTATGCGGCACCCCGGCATCCCGTCCCAGGGCGAAGATATGGCCCTCCGGCTCCTCCAGGCCGCGGTTCAGAGTCTCCATCCGGATGAAGTTTTTGACTTCGCCGATGGTCAGCGGCCGGCCATCCTGATGAACCAGTCGTTCATCTCTGACCTCATGCGACTGGAGGAATTTGACCGTGGCTTTCACGATCTGGCAGGTAGTCTCTCCCACCTGGCGCATGGTTTCTATCTCGGCAGCGTCCTTGGTCTCGCGGGCCAGTTGAAAGATATCTCGCTCGAACTCGCAGGCGATCTCTACCCCCGGCAGCTCGGCCTGCAAGCGCTGGAGCAGCGCATGGTGCGCCCCGATGGCCCCGGTGCCATAGAAAGCGACTCGGCCATGAATCTTGAGATCGGCAAAGATGCGCCGATAAAACTCAACGCTCGCCTCGAGCGGCTGGGGATATTTTTTCAGTATCTCATGCATGGGCCAGCGGTTGCGATTGATCAGTTCCAGGCCGGTCTTCCTGGCCGCATCGCGCTCCATGGTGCCGTGAATCAGTTGCCTCCGGCCCGTCCAGTGCACGATCAGGATGCCGGTCAGATGATCGGCCACCCCGGTCAGGTAGCGGAAAATCGGGTTAGCACCCGACATGCCATCCGGCCCCAGCACCAGGGCCACGTCGAGGTCGCATTCGCTCAGCAACCGCGGTAGTTCGCTTTTCATGGGGGAATAGCTAGAGAATCTGCTCGATGAAGCGCCGGGCCCGCTCGTCCTGGGGGTGCTCGAAAAACTGCGCCGGCGGGGCTACTTCCACGATCTGACCATCGGCCATGAAAGCCACCCGATCGGCCACCTCACGGGCGAAGCCCATCTCGTGGGTGACCACGATCATGGTCATCTTCTCCTGAGCCAACTCCTTCATCAGATCCAGCACCTCCTTGATCATCTCCGGATCGAGCGCGCTGGTGGGCTCGTCGAAGAGCATCACCGTGGGCTCCATGGCCAGCGCCCGCACGATGGAGACCCGCTGACGCTGGCCGCCGGAGAGCTGCTCGGGATAGGACTTGGCCTTCTCCGGGATGCCGATGCGCTCCAGCAGGTGCATGGCACGCTTTTTGGCTTCTTCGGTGCGCATTCTCTTGACCTTGACCGGGGCGATGGTGATGTTCTTCAAGACGGTCATGTGGGGAAATAAGTTATAGTTCTGAAAGACGATCCCGATCTGCTGACGGGCGCGATTTAAGTTGCTCTTGGAATCTTGGATGGAGATGCCGTTCACGGTGATCTGGCCGCGCTGTATCTTCTCCAGGCCGTTGACGCAGCGCAGCAGCGTTGATTTGCCCGAGCCAGACGCCCCGGCGATCACCAGCACCTCCCGTTCGTCCACCTGCAGGTTGATCCCCTGCAACACGTAGAGCCGGCCAAACCACTTGTGCACCTCAACGATTTCGATCACCGACGGCCAGCCTCCTCTCTAGGAAGTGGGACAAAATACTGAGCGGAATGGTGAGCATCAGATAATAGGCGGCCAAGATGGTGTAATATTCGAATACAAAAGGCCGGCCGGTCGAATATTGCAACCTGGCGGTCTGAGTCAGCTCCTCGAGAGAGATGATGAATAGCAGCGATGATTCTTTCACCAAGGCCACCAGCTCATTGGTCAGGGGAGGGATGATGACCCGAAAGGCCTGGGGCAGGATCACGTAGCGCATGGACTGAAAGTAGCTCATGCCCAGCGAGCGGGCCGCCTCGCCCTGTTCCTTGTGGATCGCTTGGATGCCCCCGCGAAAGATCTCGGCGATGAAAGAGGCCTCGAAGATGGAGAGCGCCAGCACGCCCCAGATGAAGCGGCCATCGAAGATCGGCACTCCCCATATCTCTACCCGGCGCCAGGGGCTGAATAATCGGTCAATCGGAAAGGCCTGGCGTAGGCCAAAATAGAAGAGCAAGACGACTACGATGAAGGGCAAATTCCGCAAGGAGTGCACGAAAACTCCGGAGAGATCGCGCACGATCGTCCAGCGCGACAGTCGCCCCATGGCGATGATGATCCCCAACCCGAGCGAGACGAACATGCTGATCAGCGAGATGCTCAGGGTGATCTTGAGCCCCTGATTATAGTTGTGCAGCGAGCGTAGGGCCTGGTTCCAGTGGAAGATATAGGTCTGTTCCAGGCTGATATAGACCAACCAGAGGATGAGCACCAACAGTGCTGTGGCGGAGAAAAACCGCCAGCCATACTTTAGGTAGCGACTAAACAAGCCGGGCAAGTTGACACCTCACTTCGTGCGCCGCGCAGCAGGGAAGCAAGCAGGGGCGATTCTTCAATCGCCCCTGCTTGGAGTTGCTAACTATGCTAACCCTGGAAGTTGATCAGCCAGTGCGTCCGCAGTGCCGGGAGCAGCGGCAGCTCCGCCTCGGCATCGCTGAGGCCGAAGAGCGCCTTGAGCTCCGGGGTTACCGGTTGAAGGTCCATCTGGCCTATCAGCAGGTTGAGCCAAGTCAAGAAGTCCGGATCGCCCTGGCGGATGGCGATGGAGATCTTCTCTTTGGTCAGCGGTTGCAGGTTCTGCGGTGTGCAGCAGAGGAAGCCGGCTGCGGCCACGTTGGGCCGCCTGATCTGGCTCTTGAGCAGCGTATCGTCGATGACGAAAGCGTCGGCGGTGCCGTTGACCACATCGGCCAAGGCCAGCTCAGCGTTATCGAAGCCGCGAATCTCCGCTTTGGGGAAGCGGGCCCGCACCGCCAGCTCGCCGGTGGTGCCGGTCTCAATGTCAATGATCATCTCTGGCTTATTGAGATCCTCATAGTTGACGACCTTGCCCTTGTCCTTGTTGCTCACGTAGGCGATCTGGCCCGTCTCCACATAGGGGTCGGTGAAGTTGACCGTGAGCGCCCGAGGCAAGGTAGCGGTGATATCGGAGAGGATCAGGTCGCAGTTGCCCTGGTTGAGGGCCACCCGGATCACGTCGAAGACGGTGGGGATGACCTCTAACCGTTGGCGGATCAGCTTGTCTTCATCGGCAGTATCTTTGGCTTGTACTGCCGAGCCGTCGGCGGTGCCGATGCCGAACATGGCCCGGACGGCGAAGCGGGCAATGTCGATGTCTAGCCCCACAAACTGTCCCTGATTGCTCTTGAACTCGAAGGGCGAGAAGGGCACATCGGAGCAGATTTGCAGCTTGTCATTGGCCAGCACCGACTGCAAGGTCGAGCTCTTGGCCAGATCCGGATTGCTGGCGTAGAGAAAACCGGTAAAGCCCAAGCCGATCAGCAGGGCTATTATCAGCACTAGGTTGCGCTTGCGAATGTACATAGGACCTCCTTAGAGTTGTGAGAGATTTTCAGCCTGACTCTGATCAGGCACCGAATGAGACAGCTCACCTCCTCTCCGCTAAGCAGTAATTGATTGACCGGGTGATCTTAGTCCAAGGGAGATGCGCCGGTCAAGTCTGTCTGGTCAAGCCGACAAAGCCCGATAGAGCAGGGGCAGCGAGCGATCGTAGCGATAGCTGATATTCATGTGCCCGTCATCGAACTCTTCGTAAGAGTGCGCGATACCCAAGGTCGAAAGCTGAGCGTGCAGCCCGCGCATCCCCCAGTGCAAATTGAACTCGTCCCGACTGCCGCAGTCGAGGTAAATTAACTTGAGTTGGCGCAAGTTATCGGCGTAACTCTGGACCAAGCGCACTGGGTCGTGGGCCAACCAGCGTTCCCAGACGTCAGGTCGCCAGGCGCCGCTCTCCAGGTCGAAGGGGAACTCTATGCCCAAATGCGGCGAGTCCGGGTTGGGCGAGTAATGGGCAGCCATTGCCAAGATATTCAGGACGGTCAGATCCTGATGGCGATGATGGTTGGGCTGGGCCCAAAACTGCTCCAGCCAACGCGCCGGTCCGCCGGCCCGGCGAAAGGCATCCAGCGCCTTAGGGAAGTCGGGCAGATAGCAATACTCAAAGGCCGAGTCGCCGGAATGATCGGCTAAAGCGGAAAAAACTTCCGGATGGCTCATCCCTAAGATGATCGAACCGTAGCCGCCCGATGATTTGCCCCAGACCGCCAGGTGACCGCAGTTATAGCGCTCTGTTACGAAGGGCAAGACCTCCTGAATGAGATAATCTTCATAAGGGCCGGTGGCGCTGGAATTGATATATTGGTTGCCGCCCAGACGGGTGAAGCAGTCCACCAGCACCAGGATCATCGGCCCGCATTGGCCCTCGGCGATCAGCCGGTCCATGCGCTGAGCGATCGTCTCGCCGAAGGGATCCACGTTGAGCAGCGAGCGGCCGGTGCCGCTGAAGCCGGTGAGCCCCAAGACTGTGGGGTAGCCCTCCGCGCGGTCGGGATCGTAGCCCGGCGGCAGATAGAGCACGATGGGTCGCCGGCTGGGATCGCCGAGCGGATTGCCCTTGAGCAGCCGACTGTCGAAATATTCGGTGACGATCTGTCCTTGCTGGGTCATGCTAATCACCTCTAGCGCTTATGGCCTCACCCAGTTCTCTAACTGCAAGCCGGTCACGTCTTGAAAGTGCTTCAGATTATCCGTCACTAAGACGGCATTATTGACTACAGCCATCGCACCTACGACCACCTGCATGTGGGTTAGCACCCTCGAGTTATCCCTCAAGATCTCGATGATGACGTTGGTGTCCAAGAGGTAATCGGGCATCATTCAGAGCGCTTATTCCCAAACAGCGATCGCCGCTTGACAGCTGCAAAGAACGCTTGTAACTCCTCAGCCGATAGATCATTCAGTGACCCAGCCACCTCCTTCAGAGCTTTCAGCTTGCGTTTGATCTCTGGAGAAGGTTCTTCAGCCACGATGGTCTTAGCAACTCTTCGTGCCATAGCACCGCGCTCCTTCCTATTCATATCTGAGCGCCTTGATGGGATTGGTGCGCGCCGCGCTCCAGGCGGGATAGACCCCGCTGACCACCCCGACCACCAGTCCGGTCAGGATGGCGATCGCATACCAGATAGGCACAAAAACAAAGGGAATGCTTTGCAGGCCGGAGAAGAGCATCATGGTCAGCTTGATGAACAGCACCGAGAGCCCCATCCCAGCCAGTACCCCTAAGAAGGCGCCTATGAGACAGATGAGCACCGCTTCAGTGAGAAAAAGCTGCAACACGTTACCATTGGTTGCCCCGGTGGCCTTCATGATCCCGATCTCGCGCGTGCGCTCCTTGACGGTGATCAACATCACGTTCATCACCCCGATCATGCCTACTAACAGTGCTACTACTGCAATCGCCCCCAGGAATCCAGTCACCTGGCCGAAGTTCTTCTTGATCTCATCAACGATATTCGCGAGCGTGTGGACGTTGATCTCGGTGCCTGTGCCGAGCAGCTTGCGCGCATCGGAGCTGAACCGGTCGAAGTATCCCTCGATCTCCTGCTTCACGCTGGCCAGCTTGCTGATGTTAGCCACTTTAACCAGCAGAGCGGTGTAGACAGGGACCGCTTGTCCACCCAACTCTTCGGTGTCGCTGTGATAGCTGGGGTCGACATAGGCGGTCTGATGAGGCAAGAACTGCGCGTTCTTGATCAATCCCACGATCTGGAGCTGGGACTGCTGGATCTTCTTCTGGGCGTTGATGTACTTCATCCTCAGCGGCTGTCCCAGGATCCGATCGGCCAGGAGTTTCGATTGGGTGGCACGCTTGCAACTCTCCTTGATTTTAGCGGTATCGGCCTTAGCACCTTGGGCCGCCTGCTCCTGCTGTTCACAGATGGATTGGGCGATTCCCGCGCCAATGACGATCTCACCCGGCCCGGCGATGGGCCGACCGGCATCGAGGGGGAGGAACTTGGGGTCGGTGGTGACTTGCACCACCGGCGAGAGCAGCCGATGGCCTTCGAAGTAGAGGCTGGCCGCACGCACCCGGCCGATCACATCGACCGCCTTGACCCCCTTCAGTGTCTCCAAATGCTTCACGTCGCGCTGAGAGAAGACCTGGGCGCTGCCGAAGGCGCCTTCATTGCCCTTCACCGTGACGCTGATCGTATCTGCATGCAGTAGATCCCGGGTGAGCGTATTGAGCAGGGCCGACTGCAGGCCAGTAGTCATGGTGATCACGGCGATCACGGCGGCGATCCCGATGGTGACGCTGAGCACCGCGAGGGAGTTGCGCAGCTTATGGTTGCGAATGTTGCTCCAGCTCAGTCGCAGTGTCTCACGAAATCCCAAGGGAGACCTCCGAAGCATCCTGAACGCGCCCGTCCAACAGGTGGACGATCCGCTGGGCGTGTTGGGCGATATTGGGGTCATGGGTCACTACCACGATGGTGTGACCCCGCTCATTGAGCTGGTCAAAGAGCTCCATGATCTGGGCACCGGACTTGGTGTCCAGGTTGCCGGTTGGCTCGTCGGCCAGGATCAACTTGGGGTCATTGGCCAAGGCGCGGGCGATGGCCACCCGCTGGCGCTCACCCCCGGAGAGCTCGGAGGGCATATGCTTGAGGCGACTGCCCAGGCCGACCTGCTCTAGCAGCGATCGGGCACGCTCCTCTCGTTCACGTGGGGGGAGCAGATGGGTGAATCCCATAGGCATCAACACGTTAGTCAGGGCGTTCACCCGTGGGATCAGGTTGAAGGTCTGAAAGACAAAACCGATCGCGCGGCCGCGCAGCCGGGCCAGCTCGCGGTCGTTCAGCTGGCTGACCTTTTCTCCGTTAACTATCAGCTCGCCGGAGGTGGGTTGGTCCAGACAACCGATCAGGTGCATCAGCGTTGACTTGCCCGATCCGGACGGCCCCATGATCGCTATCAGCTCGCCCTCTTCGAGCGCCAGGGAGACGTCGTGCAGTGCCTCGACGTCCACCTGACCCATGCGATAGACCTTAGAGAGGTGTTCCGCCTTGACCACTCGTGCCATGAGAGAGCTTTTCAAGCACCGCCGACCACGGTGAAGCCGTCGGGGAAGAGATCCTGACGGTAGGCGGTCAGATTGGAGCCGCTCAGTTTCACCTTGATCTGGAGCGTCTGGTTGCCGCGCCGGATGGTCAGGGTCAGCGGTTGGCTGGGGTCCTGGAAGCGGATCAGATTCTGAGCGTCAAAGCGATCCTGGACCTCATGTCCCGCGACCTGAGTGATCACATCGCCCGTGCGGAGCCCGGCCTGGTCAGCGAAGGAGCCGGGGACGACCGCCTTGACCAGTGCGCCCGAACGATCAGGCGTGTCCTCCAAGGTCACCCCGGCTAGGCTGGCCGTGCTGGAGACGAAGCCCAGCAATTGGCCTTTTTCAGAGAGCAGTTGCACCTGAAAATTCTCCCGCTCGACCCGCACACGCTGCGCTTGCAGCGTCTCTTTGCCTGCCTGCAGCGTGACCGGGCTGAGCTTGAGGACCTTTAGTTTGACCAGGGGCTTATCGAGATTGATGGGGTTGAAGGCCAAGAGCGTGACTTGATCGGTGGTCATCTGGGTATCGATGTATTTTTGCAATAGGATGAACTGGCTCGCGGAGAGGCCGGTGGTGACGATATTATTCCCCTCCAGGATCACGTCCCGCTCACCGCTGGTTTTCTTGCCGTTGGGATCGGTCGTCTCGACGCTCATGGAGGCCACCTGGTCCTGAACGCTCACTCGGGCCTTGATCGTGCCGCGCTGGGTTTCGGAGTCCAGCGCGTAGGAGATCAGGGCCAGACCTGAGGTCAGGACGATCTTTTGGGTGAAGAGCTTATCGGTGCCGAAGTCGGCGATCAACTCCTGGCTGGTGGCCTTAAAGTCCGAAGTGAGCTCCAGATTGCCATCCTTCAATTGGTTGAAGCTGAAGTTCTCCACGCCGACCTGCTCGCCGCCGATGACGAAGAGAAAGCGCCCTTGGTCCGGCGTCTGCTGCGACCAGGAGAGGGCCGCAGCGCTGAGCAATAGGACAAGAGCGATGCTGATGATACGTTTCATTCGCGGGTCCTCCTCACCAATCCGGGCACTTAGCTGGATCGGTCATCCTATCGTAGCAGTGGCTGCGCGGCTTTGCAAGCGGCTAACCGGCGGGAAGGCTCCGTGCCAGACCGGGGCATTTTACCTACCTCGCCGCTGCGGCGACAACTTGCACTAGACTAACTCTCGTACTTGGTGTATGCTGAGTTGTGATAGCAATATGGCGCGGCAATTGAAATTATTTCGGGGAGTGGGTCCTTCACTTGGCTCTAGGCAAGCTGCTGATCAAAGTGAACGCCGGCGCATTGAGGCAAAGTACTCAACATTGATCCACGAGGACTTCCGACTAGGGCAATTGGTCTCCTATGTAGGCAATAAAACCATACCGATCCTGCGGCTCTATCGCTACAAGGAGGCCTTCGCCTTTCCCTTCGTTCAGGAGTTTATTCGGCGCTTCGGGTTAACTCAGTCGGACTACCTATTTGATCCCTTTTGTGGCATGGGGACCACCCTCTTCGCCGCGATGCAACAGGGTATTCCTGCCATAGGAATAGACAGGCTCCCCATAGCTACGTTTGTGGCTCGGACGTTGCCCCTCTTCTTCTCAGTTGAGCCACCCTTGCTCCTAGAAACCTTCCAAGCACTAAGCGACAAGGCGCGCAATGCTGAGCCGGCTCAGATTGCCTCGGATGTGGCGATCATGCAGAAGGCGTTCCCCAAGACTACGCTCTTGGCACTTAGGCGCTGGAAAACCGTCATAGCCGAGCTCGATTATCCCCTGCGAGACATCTTCTCGTTGCTCTTCCTCTCTATCTTAGAGCCTTGCAGTTATACCACTAAAGATGGACAGTTTCTGCGATTAAGACCTGACAAGCAGGTCGCTGACCCAGCAGCAATGCTACAACGGAAAGTCCATGAGGCCCAGACTGACATCACTCTGTTGCGTCAATTATGGGGGAACCAGCAAAAAATATCACCACCTCTAGTGCAGTTAGCCGATGCACGGGACTTGAGTGAGGTGCCGTTTGCGCAATCCCCGACTGCGCTGATTACCTCTCCACCCTATGCGAACCGTTATGATTACACTAGAACCTATGCGCTTGAACTCTGCTTCAATTTTGTGAAGAGTTCTGCGGAGCTGAAGACCCTACGGTTTGGCATCCTGCGCTCCCATATCGAAGCCAAAGTCGCTGCCACCGACCGACCTCCACACCCGGTGATTCAAGAGGTGGTAGACCTGCTGAGAGGCAATGAGCGAAAACTGAACAATCCACGCATACCAGCCATGTTGACGGCATATTTCGTGGATATGCGCCAAGTGATCTCTGAGTGGGGCAGGGTGCTTGCCCCTGGAGCACAGGTAGCCATGGTGGTAGACAATGTACGTTTTGATGGGGAACTAGTGCCGGTGGATCTGGTGCTCTCCGAGCTGGCAGAAGGCATGGGGTTCAAGGTCCAACAGGTCATCGTCGCACGTTATAAAGGTAACAGTTCTCAACAGATGGGCAAGTATGGCCGCGTGCCCGTCCGAGAGAGCATAGTCGTTTGGCGCAAAGAAGGCACCACATGACCGACTTGACCGATCAACAGGCTGCTTGGTCACTCGATCAATTGACGAAGAGCGAATTCTTTCACCAAAAGCTTCACGCATGGGGTATGTTGGAGGTTGCCCAGCGAATCGAGCAAGTAAGAGGGGAGAAGCTGGATTGGAATTGGGAGCAATTGGGAATATCCGAACAAGCTCTGAACCTGATCATGCATCGAGGGATCAAACCGGTGATCGTCTTTGCTCACCCCCAGGTACTGATGCAGATATCACGGGCGGTCAGCTACTACAGAATGCTGGCCATGGTTTCCCAGAAATCCATGAAGAGAGTTGGATTGACAGGCACCCGCTATGAGCGAGAAAGGAGCTTCCCTGATGAACAAGCGGCCTTGGCTGTGGCTATACACTTGAATGAGATCATCAGTCAACTGGTAGAAGCTGATGATCAGATCAACCCGCGTGAATTCGACTTATGGCGCGGGATGGCCGCCGGATCGCAGGCCCAGGGATCCTGGCAGAACACCAAGGGCAGCAAGACTGAAGCCATTGTCAAAGGGCTCCTGCAGCGGAGGTTGAGGGAGAAAAAGCGCATTCTGGAAGAGTCGGCCAACGGCTTACGCATGCAGTTACGAGACGGACGGAAGGTTGTATTTGCTGATGAGCCTGATATTGGCATTTACAAGGGGGATGAAATCATGACCGCCATCGAGATCAAAGGCGGCATAGATACAGCAGGGGTCCTGGAGCGGATTGGGGCAGCGATCAAGAGTTTGAGTCGCGCCAAAGAGAGAAATCCTGCCTCGACTACACTACTTATTCTACAGGATGTTTCCTTGACTCCACGAGCCCAAGAAGATCTCAAGATCAATAAGGATATCGTCAATCACTGGTTCACAGTGAGAGATGTGCTGCAAGACGTAAACCAAAGAGAGAAATTATTCGACTTATTATCCATATAAACCCGGCTTTTGATGATCTTATGATTGATCGGGGCGCACACGGTCATAGCTCTCCGAGCTAGCTGGTTTACTCCTGCCAGTAAATCAGATCAGCTTGCGACGTGCCCAAGGTAGGGCTGCCGGTACGGCGGCGCTCAACGGCTAGGAATTCCGCTTCAGCTTGAGTGAGCAGCTCGGCTGAGCCTCCTTCGAAGGGGTAGACCCATTTCTTGCTCGTCAGAGTCATGCCCCCTTAGGGATAAATGCGGTGCAACTGGCGCGGGAAGGGGATGCACTCGCGCAGGTGTTTAGCCCCGGCGATCCAGGCCACGGTGCGCTCGACGCCGATACCGAAGCCGGAGTGGGGCACTGAGCCATATCTTCTCAGGTCAAGGTACCATTCATAGGGCTCGCGCGGTAGCTGGAACTCTTGCAATTTGCGCTCCAGCATTTCCAGATCGGAGATGCGCTGGGAGCCGCCGATCAACTCGCCGTAGCCCTCTGGGGCTATCAGGTCAGCGGCCAGGACCAGCTCCGGATTCTGGGGATCGGGCTCCATGTAGAAGGCCTTCATCGCCGCCGGCATCTTTTCGATGAAAACCGGCCGTTGGAAGTGCTGGCCCAGCACCTCCTCGTGGGGCGCGCCGAAGTCATCGCCCCACTCCAATGGCAGGCCCTGTTCAGCTAGGAGTTCCAGGGCTTCGGCGTAAGTGATCCGGGCGAAAGGCTCAGACAACACCTTTTGGAGCGAAGCCGTGTTGCGCTCCAGTGTTTCCAACTCGGCAGCGCGCTGTTTCAGCAAACGCTCCAACAGATATTTGACCAGCTCTTCTTGTAACTGCATATTCATCTGGTGATCGTAGAAGGCCATCTCGGCCTCGCACATCCAGAACTCGGTCAGATGCTTTCTGGTCTTGGATTGCTCCGCGCGAAAGGCCGGGCCAATCCAGTAGACCAGTCCCAGGGCGGCGGCGGTCGCTTCCAGATAGAGCTGGCCGCTCTGGGAGAGATAGGCCTGATCGCCAAAGTAGTCCACCGGGAAAAGCGTGGTTGTGCCCTCGACGGCCGCCGGGGTTAAGATGGGCGATTCGGTGGCGATGAAGCCTCGCTGATGGAAGAAATCGCGCATCCCCTGCAATACTTCGTGACGCACCCGCAGCAGCGCTGCCTGCTTGGGCGAGCGAATCCAGAGGTGGCGATGGTCCATCAGGAAGCCGGGACCGTGCTCCTTGGGAGCGATGGGATAGTCGTGGGCCAACTGTACGAGTTCGAATCGGGAGATTTCCAGCTCGTAGCCGGTGGGGGCGCGCTTATCGGCGCGCGCCTGGCCCCAGACGCGCAGCGACGACTCTTGAGCCAAACCTTCGGCCACCTGAAAGGCGGCGCTATTGCTCTTGAGCACGATGGCTTGCATCAGGCCAGAGCCGTCGCGCAGGAGCAAGAACTGGATCGCGCCGCTGGAACGCTTATGATAGAGCCAGCCCTGGATGAGCACCTCTTCACCCAGGTGCTGTGGGATTTCGGTGATACGAATGGGCTGCATAGCGCCACCGTCCTTATCAGTTTCTCTGAGCCTCTTTCTAGCACAAAGCACTGGGTATAACAAGTGAGGTTAAAGAGGAGAACTGGCCAACTGAGCCTCTTGCTGTTAAACTTTCAGTGGCAGTTCCCGGCTCGAAGGAGGGTCTTACACCTATGGAGGATGAACTGCGGTGAGGTCGAGATGAGCAAACCTAAGGGTAAAGCAGTTTGGTTCACCCACGTTCGCTTGGTCAACTGGCGCAACTTCGTCAAGGTAGAGGTGAATCTCCAACGCCGTGTGTTCCTCGTCGGTCCAAATGCTTCTGGAAAGTCGAACTTCCTAGATGTATTTCGTTTCCTCCATGACATCGTAGCCATTGGTGGCGGTTTTCAGGAGGCAGTTAGCAGACGAGGAGGAGTATCCAGTTTGCGCTGCTTGACGGCTCGTCGCTATTCAGATATCGTCGTTCGGGTTTGTATCGGCGGTGGCGAGGAACCTGCAGCTTGGGAGTACGAACTGCACTTCAATCAGGACAATCAGCAACGACCGATCATCAAGGGGGAGATCGTTGTCAAGCGAGGAGTCAACATCCTGATTCGCCCAGATGAGGATGACAAAAAGGACCCCAAGCGCTTGACCCAAACCTACTTGGAACAGGTCTATGCCAATCGGGAGTTCCGTGAGCTATCAGATTTCCTGGCCTCCACTCGCTATCTTCATATTGTGCCTCAACTAATACGCGAACCTGACCGGTCGGTGGGTAAAACGAACGATCCCTTTGGTGGAGATTTCCTGGAGCAGATCGCGCGCACGCAGGAGAGAACCCGTAATACTCGCCTGCATCGTATTCAAGACGCCTTGAAGGTGGCGGTACCTCAACTCCATGAACTAGAACTGTGGCGAGATGTTAGCGGAACACCTCATCTGCGCGGCAAATATGAGCATTGGCGTCCCCAAGGCGCATGACCGAGCCCTTGCCAAATTGCTTTTCGATTTGCCCCAGTGCTGCTGCGAGTGCTTTTTTGCGATTGTCGTCCATTTTGTGTGCGCCATCCGATAATAGTAGGTGATAGTTAGAACCCATGTGAATATATACAGTATATTGTTCCAGAAGCCTACTGCCACGGCACTTTGAGATTTCGGGCTCTTTGTAGAGAAATGAGGAATCGGTCCGAAGTTATTGTTTAAACGGGCGGTACAGCGACCCGCCGGGCTGCGACACGGACTCCATGAGTTCAAATCCGGTCCACTCGACCAGCGCCGGTTGCGCCAATCG
>CAJXGD010000026.1 GCA_913053845.1 uncultured bacterium
CCAGGGGTTGTTCGCTTTATCCCTCAGATGTTTGCCCGCATTCAGCGCCACACCGGCCGGCAGATATTGGTAAGCACGCACTCGAGCGATCTTCTCCAGGACGAGGGCATCGGGTTGGATGAGGTCCTGCTGCTAATTCCTGGCAAGGGGACCTCCCTCCAACCGGCAAGCAGCTTTACCGAGATAGAAACGCTGCTCAAGAACGGTTTGAGCATTGCTGATGTGGTGATGCCCAGGACCCGCCCGGAGCAAGCTCAACAACTGGCTCTCTTTGGGGAGGAGTGAGAGAGATTTCAACGCCTGACCCCGTTGTCATCGCAGGTGCTGTGGAAGGCGTGGTAGATGAAGCAGTGCTGCGCCGTTTACTCACTCAAGTGGGAGCGCTGGCAGGCCCAATCTATGGCAAGCAGGGTAAGCAACACCTCCGGCAGCGCCTCAACGGCTACAACCAGGCAGCAGGTTTTAGCCCTTGGGTCATCCTGATCGATCTCGATCAGGATGCCCCTTGTGCGCCGCCTCTGCGCGACTCCTGGTTGCCTACCCCAGCGCCCTATTTGTGTTTCCGCATTGCAGTCCATGAGGTCGAAGCTTGGCTGATGGCGGATCGTGAACAGCTGGCTCGTTTTTTCAGCATAGCTCGTTCTCGCATCCCGCAGGACCCCGAGGCAGTGGATGATCCAAAGCGCACGATGGTCGAGCTGGCCAAATACTCACGCCGACGAGCCGTTCGCGAGGACATGGTGCCGCGTCCGCAGAGCGGACGCGAGGTTGGGCCAGCCTACAGCGCAAGACTGATCGAATTCATAGAGGCTGCTAGCAGTGGCTGGAGACCGGATGTCGCGGCTAAGTCTTCCGATAGTTTGGCTCGCTGTCTGAGGTGTCTGGGATGGCTTTTTCAACTGAGCACTCGGTAAGCCTAAACAAGATGGGAAAGCCGAGCTTGCGCGGTCATTTCATCGCTCGGTCACGTTTCCTGCGGATGATGCCTGACGGCGGTGAGCAGCAATGGCAGGAGGATGAAGACTAAGGCGCCGCTGCCCCCTGGTGGCCAAACTGTCGATCTGGCCAATGGCGAACTGGGCGATCTTTTCTGCATCGGCTTGGGTCACCTGCCCATCCCCGGTCACGTCACACGCATTTATCTGAGTGTCGGTCGCTTGGATGAATCTCAAGGCAATCTGAAGACAGATGCGAGCATCAATCACATTGATCTGATCATCGGAGTTAGCGTCTCCATTGCCACCGCTGAGCTTAACAGAGGGCGGTAATGCAACATCATTGACGGTGATATTCACATTATCACTGTCCGTGCCGCCTCGCCCATCGTCCACCGTCAGTTGGAAGGTCAAGAGAGCACCCCCGGGGCCGACTTGTGGCGCGGTAAAATTGGGATGCATCGTGTCGGCTCCTGAAAGAGTCACCGTAGATCCAAGGGTCTGAACCCAACTAAAGGAGAGTGGATCACCGTCGGGGTCAGCGCTGGCCGAGCCATCGAGCGTGACTGCATCGCCCTCGCTGACCGTCTGATCTGGGCCGGTGCTGGCGGTGGGGGGCAAGTTGACTGTGGAATTCTGCGCTTTGGGCGTGCCGTTGAGGGGAGCCCCCTTGGCATCTAAGCCGTTCCTGTGTATGCCGTCGTTAGTGGCCCAATTCGCGTCCGTATCGGAAGCCAGGGCATCAATGCGCTCCATGGTTGATTTAGTAGCGTTGACACCTGCGGGCCAACTGCCGCCATTGCCGTTGGCAGTATCAATGACATTGTGGCTAGGATCCTCTAAACTAAGAGACTCTCCAGAATTAGACAGATTCCCGGTATATATGCAATCCGCGGTGATGTCACTGACGGTGGTGTCATCGGTTCGCTCGAGCAAGAAATGATCATTGGGGGCAATGAACACATTATTACAATCTGTGGTGTTAAATATGAAAGTAGGTGAACCGTCTGTGGTGGACTTCAGCGTCCAGCCGGTAAGATCAACAGCTTGATTGGTCGTATTATAAAGTTCGATCCACTCGTCGCTGGGGCTGGCTGCCGTTCCCATCCAAGCGACCTCGTTGATCACGACCTCACCGCTGTTGGTCGCATAAGCCTCAGCAGAACCGCCGATGGCCAGGAGGCCAGTCATGATAAGCACCAAGGAGATTCGCTGCCCGATAGTTCCTAACTTTATTGCAGCCACCTCCCTTGCAGGGCTTTCATGAGGATTCTAACCCCAATTAGCCCTGTCAGTCAAGTACAAGGCTAGGACAATCTAGCCGACTATCACAACCGATAGATCAGCCCGAAGCTGAACTGGAATGGCAGCTCGGCAGAGCCTATCTGCAATAGATTGCCTCCCAATTTCATCGGCACGATGGCCCTGAAGTCAACGAAGCCGTTGAGATTGAAGTGTTTTTCCGTCTGAAGCCCGATCACCCCGAAGAGCGGAAGTTGGAAGGCAAAGACGCTAGCACTGGATAGCTGTAAGAAACCCACACCGCCACCCAAATAAAGATCAACTTGGCCTAGGTTATAACGGGCTAAAATCTCGGTATCAAACTGCAAGAGCCTCAGCGGCCCACCGCCGAAGAGGCCACCTAGCCGAAAGGAGAATCCCGGCGACATGGCGATCTGCAGCAAGCCCCCTTGCAGCCAAGCGGTCTCATGGATGAGTGGACCCCCAGACTGCACCAGATCGAACTGAAAGAGAGTCACCTGGCCGCCGGCCTTCAATTGGCCTGGGCCAGCCCAGGCGCGCTGCTGATAGGCCAGGAGCATCAGTACCAGTACTCCGATCGACAGCCATTTAGCGAAACCGACAAATCGGTTGGCGGTTGCAGTCAACATGCGTTATTCTAAACCAGAATGCCGATGGGAGTCAAAGAGCTCGATCCGCATCTGGTGAATAAGATCGCCGCAGGCGAGGTGATCGAGCGGCCGGCCTCGGTGGTCAAAGAGCTGGTGGAAAACAGCCTGGATGCCGCGGCCACCTGGCTGGAGATCATCGTCCAAGGGGGTGGCACAGCGCAACTCTCCCTTGCCGACGACGGTCGGGGCATGGGCCGCGAGGACCTGTTGCTGAGCGTCCGTCGCCATACCACCAGCAAGATTACTTGTGAGGATGACCTGCAAAATATCCGCACCCTGGGCTTTCGCGGCGAGGCCCTGGCCAGCATCGTCGAGGTCTCCCGCACCACCCTGATCAGCCGGGATGAAAATAACCCTCAGGCGACAGAGCTGGTGATCGAAGGCGGCACAGTGAAAACAATCCGCGCCGCCGGACGCGGCCGGGGTACCACGGTGAGCGTGCGCGACCTCTTCTTCAATACTCCCGCCCGGCTCAAGTTCCTCAAGAGCGACAAGACCGAATACTATCACATCCTGCGCACGATCAAGCGCTATGCCCTCTCCCATCCCCAAGTCGGCTTCCGCCTGATCCACGATGGGCGCAGCGCGCTGGACTCCCCGCAAAGCGGAGAGCTGCGCCAGACGATCGCCCATCTCTACAACGCGGAGTTGGCCGATCTGCTGCTAGCAGTCAGCAGCGAGGGCCAGATGATCCGGGTATCCGGCCTGGTCGGCCCACCGGAGCGGGCCAGGGCCAACCGCAGCGACCAGTATCTCTTCGTCAACGGGCGCTACGTGCGCGACAGTGCCGTGCAGTATGCCGTCGCTCGTGCTTATCAGGGCTTGCTGGAGCGCGAGCGCTATCCGATCTTCTTTCTTTTCATAGAGATTGAGCCCCAAATGGTAGACGTGAACGTTCATCCCCAAAAGGAAGAGGTGCGCTTCACGAATGCCCGTTTGGTGCAGGCAGAGGTCAAACGGGCCGTCGAAGCGGCGCTGCTCTCCCGCCACCGGGTGGCCCAACTGCGCCAGCCGAGCGCGCCTCAGCCTCAGGAGAGGGCTACCCCTCTGCCGGCGGGAGATTCCTACAGCGCGGCGCGCCCTCGGCATCCCTCCGAATTGGATCTCAGACGCGAACTGCTCGGCAGCAGGCCAGGGGCCACCTCGGCTCCCCCTCAGCCTGAAACAGAACCAACTGAGACTGCCGGATCAGCCACGGAGCGGCAAGCTCCCTTTCGGGTTATCGGGCAGCTCCACGGGACCTATCTCATCGTGCAGACCGGCGAAGGGCTGGAGCTGATTGACCAGCACGTGGCCCACGAGCGGGTGCTCTATGAGCGCTACTTAGCCCAACTTGAGGCCGGCCAGGTGCCGCGCCAGCGGCTGCTCATCCCGCTGACCATCGAGCTGCCGCCCGATCAGGCTCAGCTATTAAACGAGCATTTGGAGTTACTGGAGCACCGGCTGGGCATCGGTCTAGAGCCTTTTGGCCATGGCTCTTTCATCCTGCGCGATTGGCCGGCTAGCCTGGCCGAGGAGCTGGGCAAAGAGGAGGCCCGCCAAGCGCTGGAGCGCATTCTGGATGCCTTGGCCCACGAGGAGCAGCCGGAGCTCAAAGAGTTGGCGGCGCGGCTGGCCGCGCATCGGGCCTGCGAGGCGGCCATCGTGAAAAATACCCCGCTGAGCCCCGAGGCAGCGACCGCTCTGGTGGCCCAGCTCAAGCGCTGCCGCAATCCCTATCGCTGCCCCCACGGGCGGCCGATCATCCTGGCCTACTCACTGCACCAGTTGGAGCGGGCCTTCGGACGACGCTAGCTACCTAATAATCTGGCTCAGGATAAAGATGATCGCCGCGATCAGCAGTGCGGACAGGTAGGAGAAGCGCAGTCCTCCCAGACCGGCCCCCTTGAGCGGCGGCGCGACCACAATGAAATGCACCGTAGCGCTGACCGGTGGACTCAAGGGGTAATCGGCGCCGTCGCCCAGGGCCACGATGAGCGTATGTCGCCCCGGCTTGAGCCCTTTGAGCGTATAGCTGCTCTTGGCGGTGTGAAAGACCCCGGCTCCATTCGGATAGGGCCGGTCGGTCGCCTGGGGCAGCGGTCGGTCCAGAAACAGATGATAGTAGGCCAGGCCGGGTGTGCGCTTACCATTGGCCTCTGCTATCTCGACCCCAGTCGCTTGTAGTTTGACGGTGACATCTGGACCGACCAATCGCTGGCCCTCACGAGGAGCCAGGATGGTCACGGTGATCGCCGGTTTGGTAGCTTGAGCTTGGAGCGTCGCGCCGGAGATGAGCAGAGTTAAGAGCAGCATCCCACCAAGAGAAACTGCTCTGCGCACTGGTCGCATGGTGATCCCTCCCTTGAGTGCCACTTAGCAGAATTAGCAGGCGCAGTATAGCACAGGTATCGGGCGGCTAACAATTCGATTTGTCATGGGTCAAGAGGAGGACAGCGCATCAGCTCTCACCCCTTGACTCGACGACAGAATTGTTGTATACTGTTTCTGTTACTAACAATCTTGTCGTTGAAAGGAGCGAGATGAAAGGACCACGGCCGGAGCAAATCCAGGGAAGCGTGCAGTTGCTCAGCAGGCATAATCCAGGAAGCGGGTGATTTGCGTGCCAAAGCCTCCCGACTACAAGCGACGGGTAGTTAACGCATTGCTGACGTACCTGGGTTTAATCATCATTGGAACCCTGCTTATGCAACTGCTTGTTATTTTTGACTTGAGGGAGTCACCATCTTGGCCGCAATTCTTAACTACGAGTGGAGCAGGAGGATTAGTCTGGGGAATCTTGAGGATTCTAGAGCGAATAGTCTCATCGAGGACTATGTAACATGAGTAGATATGTGAAGTTACCACCAAGGTACTGCGCGATTGGTGGCGCAAATACCCCGCATTATAAGGAGTGAGCATGGCTCAAGACTTGTTCAAATACCGACCTTCACTCTATTCGCCCCAAGCGCTGCAAGAGTCGCTCGTGGGCCGAGAGACTTTGCTCAAGCGACTGCTCCAGGCGATAGATCAGGGCCGTCGGCGTAAGGGCTTGCAGAACTTCCTCCTCATCGGACCGCGCGGCATCGGCAAGACCCATCTCCTCCTGCTCTTGCATCACAGCGTGCGAGGAACGCTGCGCTGGCAAGGCATCCCTGCTGACCTGCACCGCGATTGGGTCTCGCTGCTCTTCCCGGAAGAATCCTACCGCATTAGCTCGCTGGCCGAGCTGCTCTTAGAAGCGCTGAATATGCTCCAAGCTGAGTCTCCGGATGCTCAGCTCTTGGCTTTGCTACAACGCTGCAATCGGGTGATGATTCCCGGTGAGCCGGAGCGCGAGCTGTTGATCAACTATTTGGCCGAGCGAAAGAAGCATGATGGCAAACGGTTTCTGTTTCTGATTGATAATCTGCAAAACCTCCTGCGCAGCTTCACCGAGGAGGATCAAGGTCGCTTGCGAGACCTGCTGATGCGCGGAGATTGGCTGATGATCATCGGGGCTGCGCCAACCCTGTTTAAGGAAGTCCAAGATCATCAGTTGCCCTTCTACAATTTCTTTGAGGTCATTCGAATTCCGGAGATTAAGCCTGCTGAAATCGAGACGCTTCTGAAGAGGCGGTTGAAGCTGGATGATCGAACCGAATTATTGAAGGACTTTGAATCGCGCCGTCCGCGCTTGCAAGCCATTCTCCACCTTACCGGGGGCAATCCTCGTCTGATCTTGAGCCTGTACCGGATCTTTGCTGAGGCGGAGATCGTCGAAGTGGAGCGGTCCTTTCTCGCGCTCTTAGATGACCTCACGCCGTACTTTCAGGACCGCATGAACGAGCTGGCCCCTCAGCAACGGAAAATCGTGGATGCGATCTCTTTGATGGATGGTCCATCTACGCCCACCGAACTGGCCGGCGCGGCGCGGCTCAACGTGAACGCAGTGACCACACAGTTGCGGCGCTTGGAGAAGGAAGGCTACGTCAAATCGCACAAAGAGCGGGGTAAGAAAGCGACGCTTTACGACATCACCGAGCGGCTCTTTCGCCTGTGGCGACAGGTAAGCGTGGAAGCCGGAAGACGAAGACTGAGGGTCATCGTGAAGTTCCTTGAATCTTGGTTTACTCCACAAGAGTTGCTAAGGTACTCGGCACTAACACTCAGTGCAATGGAGCACGCCTTGTCTGCGGAAAAGTACGAGATGGTTAAAGCCCTAACCGAAAAACTCTATTACTATCAGGAAGCAATGCCATTGCCTGAAATCAGAGCTTCCCTCCACTTCACACGAATTTACGGCTTGGAGAAAAGCGGAGATAAAGCGAGCAGCGATCAAGAGGTGCAACAATTATTTGCTGAAGCCAACTCGAAGGGAGATCAGGCTCTGCTTGCTAGGGCCTGGTGGGGAAAGGCGTTCGTACACCATGAGAGAGAAGATATACACGGGGAAATAGATGCCCTCTCCCAGTATTTGACATTCAACCCAGACGATGCCAAGGCGCACTACAACTACGCCCTCTTATTGGTCGATCAAGACAGGGTCAAAGAAGCGGAAGAGCACTTACAGCAGGCTCTAAGGATCAATCCTCACCTGAGCGCAGTATGGGGTGCATTAGGTAGTCTCTACATGCAGATGGGCAAGTTCGCGTTGGCGCTCAAGAAGATCGAAAGAGTCTATCAACTGGCTCAAGAGCAGGAGAATAAAGAGCTAGTGGAGGCGGCAGCGATACTGGCTTTTTTCACACGCTTGATGCTCAGTTTTAAGAATGCCCAGCGCCACAACCTCAAACAAGCAGCAAATCATCTGACCAAGGGATTGGCCTACCTGCCTGATATGCCATCAGATTCGGCCCAGAAGCCTCTAGGCCAGTATCTCAACGCCGTCCTCCAGTTCAGACAACCGGCCTTATTGGAGCAAGCCCTGGATCAGATTGAAGCGGCAGGTTCGGCGGATCTTAGCGAATTCGTCAAGCCCTATCGCGCTGCCCTGCGCTACCATCAGACGAAAGATAAGGCCATTCTGAACCGCTTGTTTCCCGAAATCCGTGAGATCGTCGAAGAGATGGTGCGACAACTGGAAGCGAGCTGAGGCAAGAGGAGATCATCCGCTATATCGAGGCGGATAAACCTCACCGCTAGTTTATCTGGGCGTAGCCCCGCCCGGCCCTTGGCCAGGCTGTAGATGCTCCAGGGCGATGATCCCTTGGGCGATCTTTTTGAAGATGGGCGCCGCTGTATCGCCGCCATAATAGTATCTGACCCGGGGGTCATTGAGCACCACCAGAATCAAGTACTGTGGCCGGTCGGCCGGGAAAAAACCCTCAAAGACCGCCGTATATCTGCCCTTAACGTATCCCCGGCCCGGCAGGGCCACCTGGCCGGTGCCTGACTTGGCCGCAATGGCGAAGCCGGGGATCTTAGCCAGCACCCCAGTGCCCTCGCGCACCACCCGCTCCATCATCGCTACCAGCGCTTGCACCTGCGCCGGGGAGGCGATCTGGACCGGTGGCTTGGTGGGATGCGGCAAGGGGAGCTCTTGCCCGGAGGCATCTTTCAAGGTCAGCACCAGCCGAGGGGCACGCAGCAGCCCGCCGTCAGCCAGCATGGCCAAGCGCGAGGCCAACTGTAGGCCGGTCACCGAGACCGATTGACCGATGGCCGTGGCTCCCACCCCCAGCGCCGACCAGGTGGCTGGCGGTCGCAGTATACCTGGCACCTCGCCCGGCAGGCCGATCCCGGTCAGGCGACCAAAGCCCAGGCGCTGCAGGAAATCGCCCAGGCGCTTGGCTCCTAATCGCTGGGCTACCCGAATCATACCGGTATTGATCGAATGGGTGATAATATCACTCAGTGTGACCGAGCCGTAACTGAGGTGCTCTGCATTGTGAAAGGGATGTCCTCCAATGGTCACCGGATCGTTGCCGTTGAATTTCTCATTGAGCCTGACTGCTCCGGCCGAGAGCGCCGCCAGCATGGTGAAAGGCTTGAAGGCCGAGCCGGGCTCGAAAGGAGCGGTCAGGGCCAGATCTTTGCGCTCCAATGCGGAAGAGTGCCGGTAATCGTTGAGATCATAGGTCTTGTCCTGGGCCATCGCCAGCAGCTCACCGCTGCGCGGATCGAGCACCAGGGCCATGCCGGCGCGAGCGCGATATTGGCGCACCCCCTGCCCAATGGCCCGCTGGGCGATCTGCTGAATGCGGGCATCGAGCGTCAGATAGAGATCGAGGCCAGGCCGGCCCGGCCTCAGCACCTGCCGGGCCACCTCGAGGCCGCGCGCCCCGGCGGTGATGAGCAGTTGCCGCTCGCTCCCGCGCAGCTCGGCATCGAAGGAGCGCTCGACCCCCTCCAACCCATGCCCGTCCACACCTACGAAGCCGATGACGTTGGAGGCCAGTCGGCCTTGGGGGTAAACCCGCTTCCAGCCATCCAGGAAGATCAAGCCCTGGATGCCGGCCTGCCGGACGGCCTGGCGCAGCGCCTGGGCTTTGCTCCAATCGAGTTGGCGGTCGATCCAGGTGAAATAGCTAGGCCGATAGATCAGCCGATCCAACCGCTCCGGCGAGAGCCCCAGTTGACGCTGCAAGATCCCTTTGAGCAGCTCCGGCTTGGTCATCTGATAGTTATCCAAAGCGATGGAGACCGCTGGCACATCAACAGCCAGCAGCAGACCATGGCGATCGTAGATGCGCCCGCGCCGCTCGGGCACGCTGAGCTTCCGCTGTTGGAACGACTGCGCTCGCGCCAGCCAGCGCGGATGCTCGATCACTTGCAGATCGAAGAGCTTGGCCGAGACGGTCAAGAGCAGCAGGACAATCAGGCCACTGGCCAACAACAGACGGCGTTTCATGGTATAGCTGCTCGGCAGTTCGATCCTTGTTGGGCCGACCGGCAGGGCAAAGCCCAGGAGAGCTCAGGGTTGGGCGGGGGGAGAAGCAGGAACTTGAGCGACGGATGGATCATACCCAGGCGCTTGCGGGCGAACTCCTCGATGCGCTCCAGGGAGAAGGCGCGGTCTACTTGCACTTGCAGCAGGTCGCGCTGGTCCTGAAGCCGGGCGAGCGTCTGGCGGCCCTCCTGCCAGCGATTGAGCTGATAGACCAATTGCCAGGACTGCCAGAGGTAAAATAGCGCCAGCACGGTCACTAGCAGCAGCAGCCCCAGGCAGAGCGCGCGGCGCGGATTGAGAAACAGCTCACCTCTAGGGGCGAGCCTCCGTTCGCTGTAGCGCCGGTGGGCGCCCTGGGGGTCTTCGATTCTCCAGTTTGGCGCATAGGCATTACGGGCCATAGTGACCCCTGCTAGCCTAGCCTGGCTCCCCGACGCCGGGAAGGACAGCGGTCAGGCCTGCCGGGGAGATCGGTGGGGCGCTAGCTAGGCGCACGAGATCTCGGTAAATTGGCCCCATTGGGGAGAAGCGAGAAGGGGGCTGGCTGCGGATGAAACCTGCCTTATGGCAACTCTATCTGATCCTATCGTTGGCGATCGGGGTCATTTCCACTGCGGCGATACTGATCGTGCTGGCTGAGGCGCCGCCCCTGGCGATCGCCGCCTACCGCATGGCGCTGGCCAGCCTCCTGCTGCTGCCCTGGAGCTGGAAGACAGGTGGGGTCAAGGAGGCCTGGCGGCGGCTCTCGCGGCGGGATTGGGGGCTCTCCTTGCTAAGCGGCCTCTTTTTGGCACTGCACTTCTGGGCCTGGGTCAGCTCGCTGAAGTACACCTCGGTGGCCAGTGCGGTGATGCTGGTGACCACCAATCCGGTCTTCGTGGGCCTGGGCTCCCACTTTCTGCTGCGCGAGCGACTCAGGCGGCTGATGATCTGGGGTATCGGCCTCTCGGTGCTGGGCGGGCTGCTGATCGGCGCGGGCGACCTGCGGGCCGGGTCTGGTGAACTCCTGGGCGATCTGCTCGCCTTGGCCGGGGCGCTCTGCTCATCGGCCTACTTTCTGATCGGGCGGCGGGTGCGCCAAGTGACCTCGCTGCTAAGCTATATCACCATAGTTTACGGGTTAGCTGCCTTGATCCTGATCGGCCTGGCGCTGGGGACGGGCACGGCGCTCTGGGGGTACTCGCCCCTGACCTACGGGGTGCTGTTAGCCTTGGCCTTGGGGCCACAACTGATCGGGCACACCGGCCTCAACTGGGCACTGGGTTATCTCTCGGCGCCGCTGATCGCGCTCTTCATCCTGGGTGAGCCGGTGGGCTCAACGGTGCTGGCCTATTTCGTCCTAGGGCAGGGGCTGAGCTGGTTTAAGCTGTTGGGCGGGGTGCTGATCATCGCCGGAATCTATCTGGCGACGCGGGCACCTTGAGACACAGGCTCGTCCTGAAGCTGAACCCTGCTCGACAATGACTACTTTTATTTGATATATTAGTCGCCTAGCAGCGACCGGCAGACTGAGAGAGGAGGCCCATAACTATGACTGACGGAGAGTCGGTTTATTATATCTGTGCCGAACTGCCGCCGGGCCCAATGCTGATTGCCGCGACCGAGCGTGGCCTCTGTCGCTTGACGCTGCCCGGCGAGGATCAGGACGGTTTCTGGAGCTGGCTGAAGCGCCGCTGGCCCGCCGGCCGACTCTGCGATGACCCAGGCTACTTCCGCTCGGTCGTCGCCGCACTGGAAGCCTATTTCCAGGGCGAGCTACGCCGCTTCGACCTACGTCTTGACCTGTGCGCTACGCCCTTCCAGCGCCGCGTATTGCGAGAGATATCTGCCATACCCTACGGCGAGACCAGCAGTTACGGTCGCCTGGCGGCCCGGCTGGGCCAGCCCCACGCCGCCCGCGCAGTGGGTGCAGCCACCGGCTCGAATCCACTGCCCATCGTGATCCCCTGTCATCGGGTCATCGGAGCAGAGGGGCAACTGGTGGGCTACGGTGGCGGCCTGGCGCTCAAGGTCAAGCTGCTGCGACTGGAAGGTCATCGAATAGAGGGCAACAAGCTGATCAGCTAGCGACGCAGCCCTGACCCTCCTGCCTTCCGGAGATAACCAAGTTTCCCTCGCAATGAGACAGGTGTCCTTGGCTGGCTACAACTTCTAGTATCATCATGTATCATACATTGATCATTCGAAGAACCAGTATGGAGAGGGGGGAGAAACCAGGTTGTGAAGCTTACGAATAAGACGACAACCTCCTTGAAGAGAGAAGAGCTTGGCCGTGGCAGGGCGGCCACCGAAGGTGGATAACCTCCACCGGCTGCCAGGGTTTTGCCCACCGTGGGGTGGGATTTTTCCCCAGCAGCTTTGAGGACGCGGTTCGAATCCGTAGGCCAAGCTCTTCCACACTTTGCCGGCCGCTCCGGCCGGCAAGCACTTTAATATAGCACAACATCCCTCTTCAAACAAGAGCCAGGTGTAATTGAGCCGGCAGCTAGGCTATCCGATTTGCTCCGGCAGGCTGCGGCAAGCTAGAATACCCCCATCATGGTGGAGCGAAGGCATCAGGTAGTCATAACGGGAGTGGGAGCGTTGACGCCCTTAGGTATCGGGGTGAAACGCTTCTGGGCAGGGCTGCGGGCGGGCAGATCTGGCGTGCGGCGCGTAGATGATCTAGTGGAGCTGGAAGGCATCTACTCCAAGATCGGTGCACCGGTGCCCGACTTCGACCCGCTCGACTATCTGGACCGCAAGCGGGTGCGTCACCTGGGCCGCTCGACCCAGTTGGCCCTGGCCGCGGCGACGCTAGCGCTGGCCGATGCCGGTCTGAAGCTGGAGGCGGAGCAGCGCGAGCGGATTGGGGTGATCATCGGCACCGGCATCGGCAATATCGAGTCCATCCTGGAGAACCACCTCAAGCTACTTCAGCAGGGAGCGCGCCGGGTCAGCCCTTTCTTCATCACCACTTTCATGCCCAACGCTGCGCCTTCGGAGATCTCGCTGCAATGGGGGCTGGGCGGCCCCAACTATGGCATCGTCTCCGCCTGTGCCAGCTCCAGCCACGCCTTGGGCGCGGCCGCCGAGCTGATCCGCGAGGGGCGGACCGAGATCATGATCACCGGGGGCACCGAATCGGTGATGATCGCCTTGGCCTATGCCGGCTTCGACCGTACCCAGGCGCTCTCGCGGCGCAATGACGCGCCGGAGCGGGCCTCGCGGCCTTTTGACGCCGAGCGCGATGGCTTCGTGATCGGGGAAGGCGCCGGGGTCTTGATCCTGGAGAGCCGCGAGCACGCCCAAGCGCGCGGGGCGCATTGTTATGCCGAGCTGGCCGGCTATGGCATGAGCGCCGACGCCCATCATGTCACCGCCCCGGACCCGGAGGGTCAAGGCGCCCGGCGGGCGATGGCCGCGGCCCTGCAACAGGCCAACCTGAGCACCGATCGAGTGGATTACATCAACGCCCACGGCACCTCGACACCCTTGGGAGATGCTTCGGAGACGGCGGCGATCAAGACGCTCTTTGGCCGGCGCGCCTACGAGATCCCGGTCAGTTCGACCAAGTCTCAGATCGGCCATCTGATGGGCGGCTCCGGTGCGGTGGAGGCCATCGCCACGCTGATGGCCTTCGAGGAGGGGCTCTTGCCGCCCACGATCAACTACGAGCATCCCGATCCTGAATGTGATCTGGATTACGTTCCCAATCAGGCCCGCCCGGCCCAGGTGCGGGTGGCGCTCTCCAACTCCTTTGGCTTCGGCGGCCATAACTGCGCGCTGGTCTTCTGCGACATCGGTACAAAACCCTGACCAGGTCAGTGATTTAGCTCAACTGACCATAGTACATCCTGGTCGTGTACTCAAACCTCACCCGGCCATTGATTTCGTGGGCCTGGAAAACCTTCGAGAGTTCAGCCAGCATCGGTTCATAATCGGGATAACCCACCTCAGGCGTATAAGAGGACGACAGTAGCCGCCCCCGCACACCAGCATAGTCAAAGTCTTGCCGCTGGCTAAATGTCTCTGACTTGAACCCCTGTACTCCGTAGAAATCCGCCAGGGTAGCCTCGTCAACTTGTTTATGATTCACTTGGACATAGTCCGTAGCATATCGTTGGAGGAGTTGTTCATAAGCCATCAGGAAAGGTGTCGCTCGGTCCTCACGCTCATTCCAGACCAGCATCACCCAACCGGCTGGCCTGAGAATACGGCAGAATTCACTGCGAGCCTTTTGGCGATCAAACCAGTGAAAGGCTTGACCCGCCACAACAAAACCGACACTCTGATCGGCTAAAGTTGTGGCTTCTGCCCTGCCAGCTACACTGTGGAAGCCAGGATAATTCCGCAAGAGACGCTCACCGGCCGCTCGCATCTCGCGATTGGGTTCAACGGCAAACACCTGGTTGCCGCTTTGCAGGAATAGCTCGGTCAGCAGGCCGGTGCCAGAACCAATATCGGCGATCAGCGCGGCTGAGGCGAGTTGACATTCTTCTCGGAGAGTCGCGATCACCGCCGGTGGATAGTGGGGGCGATATTTGATGTAGTTCTCAACTCGGCTTGAAAAACGCAGTGTCGGGTCGGTCATAGCTGCAACTCTAGCCAATATGGCTCAGTGGCTCAACATCCAAGCTCACCCGCCGCTACCGTCATAATCCCTTTCATCCAACCCTGAGTGACCATGGGACCTCCCCAGCCACTCTCGCCGGTGCCGCAAGCTGCAAAGCACTGCCAGTAGTAGCTCCCCGCTCCGGGTGTGCGGAAGGCGAACTTGACGGTGGAAAGCGGAGGCAGGGGTACATTTAGGAGGTTTTTGGAATTCTGGCCGATGATTGTGAGGGTGTGAGCTACGCCATCGGCAGGGATCTCCGTGACGGTCTTCCCTTGTGTCTTGTCCACCATGCCATTGAGGGCTTTGATGACTGTGATGGTGCCGCCTTCGGTCCCCGCGACCTTGCTATAGCTGTCGGCGGCGAGGGGAGCCGGCCCGTCATCGAAGCAGCGGATCTGCACACGCAGCAACGTGTTCGCAGGGACGGTGAAGTTCGCCGGCACGAATTCAGGCCATCCCGCCTTGCCGTTCATCTTGCCCGTGAGGATGGACATGTAGAGATGCACGTTGTTGGGTGCTGCCGCCTCTGCGGTCAGTGGTCTGGCCATCGAGACGACAAGCCCGCTCAAGGTGACCCCCCCTGCCAGCTTCAAGGCCGATCCCAAAGCCTGGCGACGCGTCATATTCTTCATGACTCCAGATGACATATACACCATCTCCTCCCCATCTTAAGTTAGTGAGAATTCGCCCTCTGAGCGTTGCTGGTCCCACACCGGGCATACACTGTTCAGCTCATCAGCTTCTTGGCAATCTTGGCGACGTGCTCGCCCTGGAAACGTGCGCCTGCCAGCTCATTTTCACTGGGGACACGACTCCCATCACCGCCGGCAATAGTAGAAGCACCGTAGGGGGAACAACCGCTGATCTCATCCATGGTCATCTGTCCCTGGAAGGTGTAAGGCAGGCCTACGATAACCATCCCATGATGAAGCAGCGTGGTGTGGAAGCTAAGGATGGTCGATTCCTGGCCGCCGTGCTGCGTGTTCGAGCTGGTGAACACGCTCCCCACCTTGCCAACCAGGGCACCTTTCATCCATAGCTGTCCGGTCGCATCGAGGAACTGCCGCATTTGCCCACACATGTTCCCAAATCGCGTGGGGGTGCCGAAGATGATCGCATCGGCTTCACCTAGGTGGTTCATCGCGCAGATTGGCACCTGAGTCTGCCGTTTCTGGGCCTCTACCGCACCCAGCTTCTCCAAAGCCGCATCAGGTAGCGTCTCTGGAACGCGTCGCAGTTGAACCTCAACGCCTGCAACCGACTGAGCACCCTCCTCCATCGCCTGTGCCAGTTGGTGGATGTGCCCATACATCGAATAGTAAGCTATCAGCACCTTCATGGTGATCTCCTTTCCACTTGTTGGTCTAACGACTCACGTCTTCGAGCTCAGCCCGCAAAGCTCCGGCCCCTTCGGGGTGCGCCCCTTGACCCGGCCCAGATAGAGCGCACTATTGATCAGGCCGATATGGCTGAAGCCCTGGGGGTAGTTTCCCAGTTGCTCTCGCAACACCGGATCGATCTCCTCGGCAAATAACCCCAAAGGGCTGCTGTAATCCAGCACACCGCTGAAGAGCTCCTCCGCTTGCTGGACCCGTCCTGAGAGGACCAGCGCGTCCACCAGCCAAAAGGTGCAGAGCACAAAAGCCCCTTCACCTCCGGAAAGTCCATCGTCCTCCCGATAGCGATGAACCAGACCGTTGACCGTCAGCTCGTTAAGGGTCGTCTCGATCGTGCCCTGCACGCGTGGGTCCTGGTAGGGAAGCAGCCCCAGCTTGGGAATCAGCAGGCTGGTCGCGTCCAACGCTTCGGAATCGAACGATTGGACGAAACTGTTCAATTTCCGGCTGAACCCCCTCTCCAGAATGGTCCGCCGGATCGTCTCCCGCGTCGTCTCCCAACGGTCCGGCGGGGCTGCGAATCCCCGGCTCTGGGCCATCTTGAGCGCCCGATCCAGCGCCACCCAACACATCAGCTTGGAATAGGTAAAGTGCCGCGGTGCCCCGCGAACCTCCCAGATGCCGGCGTCTTTGGTGTCCCACACCTGGCAGACGTAGTCGGCAATCTGACAGATGAACTGCCAGTCGGCCGACGCGAGCTCCTCACCGTAGCGGGTGGTTTCGTAGAAGGCGTTGACCAGCTCGCCATAGATGTCCAACTGCTTTTGCTGGGCCGCTGCGTTGCCTATGCGCACCGGTGCCGAGTTCCGATAGCCGGATAGCTGATCGAGCTCCTGCTCCTCGAGGGCCAGATTGCCATGCAGGCCATACATGATTTGGATTTTGGAGGGGTCGCTGTACTGAGTGTGGGGAAGGTATAGCATTCTGAGCCAGCGAAAGTAGTTCTGTGCCTCCTGAACGTGACCCAGGTTGTAGAGCGCTTGCACCGTAAAAGAGGTATCCCGGATCCAAGCGTAGCGATAGTCCCAGTTGCGTACGCCACCGATCGCCTCGGGCAGCGAGGTGGTGGGTGCCGCAGCGATGGCACCGGTCTCCGGATGGGTCAGCAGCTTCAAGGCCAAGCCGGAGCGGACGACCTGCTCGTGCCACGGACCCTCGAAGATGCACTGGGATGGCTCACAGCGATGCACCCAGTTCAGCCAGTATTTTGACGTCTTCTCCAGCAGCGCTTCGCAGGCCTGAGCGCTCATCGCCCGCTGCTCACCGTAGGGCGGGACGAACCACTGGGCTGCTCCTTCGCCGTATTGTAGGACGAACCAGCGGCTCTCACCCTCGCTGAGCACCAGCTCACCCTGAGCCTGGCCATTCTCGATTTGCAGAGCACAGGGGGCCTGCAGGAAGAGACCCTGATCCTGCCATCCGGCAACGATTCCGCCTGCCAGCGATTCCAGGGTGGCCGAGGCGCGCGCGTAGTCAAAGCGAGGCTGAAAGAGGACCGTCAGTTCCATCCTCCCCTGGCTGCAGGTCAGTTTCCTCAGCACGGCCCGGTGCTCACCCGGCGCAGCGCCTGGCTGGCCCATGATGGGCATAAAATCGGTCACGGTCACGCTCCCCGACGGCGCGTGAAAACTCGTGCGCAGGATATTGGTCCCTTCCAGATAAGCCTGCTGCGACTCAAAGCGTTCTTTCGGTCTGATCTGGAAATGTCCGCCCTTATGTAGGTCCAAAATAGCGGCGAAGACGCTGGAAGATTCCAGATGGGGAAAACAGAGCCAGTCTATCGAGCCATCCCGTCCCACCAGCGCGCAGGTCTCCAGATTGCCTATCAGACCATAATCGTTCAGTTTCTTGTAGCTTTCGTCGTTCATGGATTTCCCTCCGGCAAGCTGAGCCGGGCATAGCGGGCCGCGCCGAGCAGGGCCGTCCGCGGATTGAGGATAACCCGCACCGGCATTTCAGCCAACAAGCTTTGCATACGTCCCTTGGCCACAAAGCGCTTCATGAAGCCCCCGCGGCGCAACGCTGGCAAGATCTTGGGGGCGATCCCACCGCCCAGAGTGATCCCACCGCAGGCCAAGGCCTTCAGTGCCAGATTACCGGCCTCTGCGCCGTAAAGCGCGACGAAGAGCTCCAGCGCCCGGCAGCAGAGCGGTGAGCGGTCCTCCAAAGCTAGCTCGGAGATGACTGCTGCCAGGTCGGTTCCGCGCAGCGCCTCGGCCAACCAGGCCGGCTCTTCGGCCCGATGAGTATCACGCAAGAAGCGATAGATATTCCCCAGACCAGGTCCGGAGACCAGGTGGTCCCAGCTCACATGGGGAGAGCTGGGCAGCAGGTACCTGAGCAACTCGATCTCTTCAGCGCTGCCTGGGGCAAAATCACAGTGACCACCCTCAGAGGCGGAGATGAGCGGCCGCCCAGCGCCACGAAAGATGATCGCTTCTCCCAGTCCCGTCCCGGCGGCGATGAGGGCCATGTTGCCCCGGCTATCCGCCAGTCCCTGATTAAGAGTACAAAAATCGCTCTCCGTCAAGACCGCTAAGCCATAGGCCGTCGCCTCCAGATCGTTGATCAAGGCTACGTTATCCAGGTCCAGCTCGCGCTGCAAGTCGCGCAGGTCCACGCTCCAAGGCAGATTGGGTCCCTGGCAGCGCCCATCCACCACCGGGCCGGCGATCCCCACGCAGGCGGCCAGGATCGGCAGGCCGTGGCTGTGGCAATAAGCACCAATAATGGCTTCCAGGCTGGGATAGTCGGCGCTGGCAAAGCGCTCCAGTTGTTCGGGCCTCAGCGGCGACGCGCGCTCCGGGTCAAAGAGGGCCAGATTGACCTTGGTTCCTCCCACATCGGCGGCTAAGATCATCGTCCCCCCTGAGCCCGCTGTAGACGTTCGGCCGCTGCTTCATCGAGGAACCAGCGCGGCTCACCCTCCGCGGGGCGAACTCGGCTTGCCGGAAGAGCAGATCCATTCTGCTCGAGCACCGCATGCAGCGCCGGCACCTTGACCTCGCCGGAGACCAGGAAGTAGATCGCTCTGGCGCTGTTGATCGCCAGGAAAGTAAGCGTGATCCGCTGGCGAATCTCATAGGCCGGTGGGGCGAGTACGGCTCGCACCCAACTCTCTTGCTCCTCTAAGACCGGATCGCCCGGAAAGAGCGAGGCGGTGTGACCATCGGCGCCCAGGCCCAGTAAAACCAGATCGAATGCAGGCCATGCGGCCTGCGGCCAGTGTGACCGGAGCAGTCGTTCATAGGCCGCTGCAGCCTCTCGCGGAGGCTCCAGCTCGGCGGGGATGCGATGGACGTTCTCCGCAGGCAGCGGGACGCGTGAGATCAAGGTCTCCTGGGCCAACTTGAAATTGCTCTGGGGCCGGTCAGGCGGGACGCAGCGCTCGTCGCCCCAGAAGAGATGTACCTGATGCCAAGCGATATTATCGCCATATTCGCCCGCCAGTAACTCATAGAGCCTGCGAGGCGTGCTCCCCCCGGCGAGCACTAGATCGAAGCGTCCCCGCTCGGTCACAGCAGTGCGAGCCAGCTGCACGAGGCGCTCGGCCGCCGCGCGGCTGAGCGCCTCCAGGTCCGAAAAAACCTCCACTTCGTCCTTTATGAGATCAGACACGGTTCTCCCTTGTGGGCCAGGAGTCGGGCGGCCTCCTCCGGTCCCCAGCTCCCGGCGGGGTAGGTACGCAGGGGCACTTTCCCCTCCAGCAGCGGCGCATAGAGCTTCCAGGAGGCTTCCACCTCGTCGGCATGGACGAAGAGGGTCTGATCGCCGCCGAGCACGTCGAGCAGTAGCGTCTGATAGGCGTCTGGCAGAGGGCCGAAGGCCTCCTTGTACTGGAAGCGCAATCGCTCGGTCTGCAAAGTGAAGGCCGCGCCGGGTGTCTTGACGTCAAAGCATAGCGTAAAACCCTCGTCCGGCTGTAGGGTGATCAGCAGCACGTTGGAGCGCAGCTCACAGGCGTCAAAGGTCTGGAAGAGGCAGACAGGAGGCTGACGAAAGGTGACCGCGATCTGGGTCAGGTGGCGGGCGAGCCGCTTTCCGGTGCGCAGGTAGAAGGGAACGCCCTGCCAGCGCCAGTTGTCAACCTCCAACCGCAGTGCCACGTATGTCTCGGTTTGGGAATCGGGGGCGACGCCGGGCTCTTCCCGGTAGCCGAGCACCTTTTCACCTTCGGTCTGGCCGGAGCTGTACTGCCCCAAGACGACGTTCTCGGGACGGATGGGTGCCATAGAGCGCAAGACCTTGATCTTCTCGTAGCGGATGGCGTCCGCCTCGAAGGCAGCCGGCACGCCCATGGCCATCAGAGTCAACAGTTGGGTGAGGTGATTCTGCACCATGTCGCGCAAGGCACCCGCCCGTTCGTAGTAACCGGCACGCCGCTCGATCCCCAGCGTTTCGGCCACGGTAATCTGCACGCTCTCCACCCGGTCGCGGTTCCAGAGCGACTCGAAGAGGGCGTTGGCGAAGCGGAAGACAAGCAAGTTTTGCACCGTCTCTTTGCCCAGATAGTGGTCGATGCGATAGACCTGCGATTCGTCAAAATAGCGATGGACCAGGCGATTGAGCTCTTGGGCCGAGGCCAGATCACGTCCGAAGGGTTTTTCGATCACCAGCCGCGTCCAACCGGGGCCCTGATTCAGTCCGGCCCGTCCCAGACCTTCGATAGCACCAGGAAAGGCGACCGGCGGCAGGGCCAGATAAAAAACCCGGTTGCCCGGCAGTCGCTGCTCGCGCTCCAAAGCTTCGATGCGCGCGGTCAGGGTCTGATAATTTTCTGCGCCTCCCTGGCCGCTCGGCTGGTAGTCGGTGATCGACTGATAGTGCAGACACCGGTTGCACCAACGCTCCAACGCCTCCGAAGCGAATCCGGTCTCCTGCAGCATCTCACGAGCCCTGGCACGAAAACCTGAATCATTCAGGTCTGTGTGCCGAGCGACCCCCAGGACATGGTCCTCTGAGGTGAGCACCCCACTCTTGATTAACTGGCAGAGGGCCGGCAGCAGCTTGCGGTGCGTCAGGTCGCCGGTTGCGCCTAGAATGACAAAGAGGTGCGGTTCAACCTGTTCATTCATGGTTTGTCCTCGTGTTTGACCGCATGACCGCCGAATTGCTGCCGCATGGCGGCCAGCAGCTTGTCACCGAACGACTCGGGGTCCCGTGAGCGCAGCCGCTCCAGCAGTGCGAGGGTGATCACCGGAGCCGGCACATCGAGATCTATCGCCTCAAAAGCGGTCCAGCGCCCCTCACCGGAGTCAGCTACGTAGGGGGCGATGCCGCTCAAGTCCGGGTTTTCGCCCAAGGCGTTGGCGATCAGGTCCAGCAGCCAGGAGCGCACCACGCTGGAATAGCGCCAGATCTGGGCCACCTGCTCCAAATCGAGGCTGAACTCGCTCTTATGCTCCATGATCGAGAACCCTTCGGCGTAGGCTTGCATCAGGCCATACTCGATCCCGTTATGGACCATCTTGACGAAGTGGCCCGCACCGCTCGGCCCCACATGTCCCCAGCCCCGGTCGGGTGCCGGAGCCAGCGTCTCGAAGATCGGTCTCAGCCGCCCGATGATAGAGTCCTCGCCGCCGACCATCAGGCTGTAGCCCTCTTTGAGCCCCCAGACGCCGCCGCTGGTGCCCACATCTACGTAGTGCAAGCCCTTGGCAGAGACTAAGGCAGCGCGGCGCAGCGTATCTTTATAATTGGAGTTACCTCCGTCTATGATCACGTCATCCGGGCGGAGCTGAGCCAGCAAACTCTCGATCGTCTGGTCCACCGGAGCGCCGGCGGGAACCATTAGCCAAATAGCTCGCGGGGGTGGGAGCTGCTCGATCAGCGCTGCCAGCGAGTCTGCGCCGGCCACCCCCGTTGCCACCGTGCGGGCTATCGCCTCGGTGCTCCGGTCATAACCGACCACCCGGTGGCCGCCCTGGATCAGCCTTTCGGCCATATTGGCTCCCATACGTCCTAGTCCGATCATGCCCAGTTCCATCGCTCATTCCTCCTTGTACTGCTTCGCGTTCATCATGTCGTGTGCATCGCAGGGGCGTATGGCCATACGCCCCTACGCATCTCTCTTAGAGTCCCTTGAGATATTCGCGGATCATCAGTGCGGCGGTGGCCCCTTCGCCCACAGCCGCAGCCGCCTGTTTGGTCGAGCCGCTGCGCAGGTCGCCAGCGGCAAACAGGCCGGGCAGGCTGGTCATCAGCTCGGCGGAAGTCACCACGAAGCCCCGTTCGTCCAGCTCGACCAGATCACTGACCAGTTCGTTGTTGGGGGCCATGCCGATGAAGACGAAGACCCCGTCGGGCCTGAGTTTTTCGCTTTGCTCCGTGCGACGGTCCTGAAGAACCAGCGCGGACAGTTTGCCATTGCTCTCGAAGGACTGCACGGCCACGTTGGTGCGCACGGTGATCTGAGGGTGTTGATAGACTTTCTCCTGGATCAGCTTTTGCGCCGTGAGTTCCGGTTTATTTTGCAGTAAGGTGACCTGGGTGGCAAACTTGGTCAGGAAGAGGCTCTCCTCGCAAGCGCTGTTCCCGCCGCCGATTACGGCCACCGTCTTGCCCTTGTAGAACGCGCCGTCGCAGGTGGCACAGTAGTGAAGGTTGATCCCGATCAGCTCCTCCTCGCCGGGCACCCCCAGCCGCCGATAGATCGAGCCGCTGGCCAGCAGGATTGCTCCGGCGCCGTATTGGCTGCCATCGGCGGTCTGAACCTTCAAGCCGGCCTTGCCCTGCACAACTTGACTGACCTGCTGCGCCTGCAGCAGCTCCGCGCCGAAGCGGCGCGCCTGCTGGGCGAAGCGCTCGGCCAGCTCCGCTCCCCGAATGCCGGCGGGGAAGCCGGGGAAATTTTCCAGTTTCTCGGTGATGCCGATCTGGCCCCCCAAGGCGGACTTTTCGATGACCAGCGTCTCCACACCCTCGCGGGCCAGATATAGGGCAGCGGTCAAGCCGGTAGGACCACCACCGATGATAATGCAATCATAATAAGGGCACTTTGCCCGAGTGCTCAGCCCTAGCTTGGCCGCCAGCTCGGCGTTGGAGGGCTCGACCAGCAGCGAGCCATCTTGAAAGAGGATCGTAGGCACCTTCTGGCGCCCCCGATTGAGCTCTTCCACCACTTTGGCCTCTTGCGGCCGGGCTTCGATGTCCACCCACCGATAAGGAATGCGCTGCTCGGCCAAAAACTTCTTGCTCCGCCGGCAGTCGGGGCACCAGGTGGTGCCGTAGACGACTATCTTGTTCTCACTCATCACCTTGCTCCTTGATCTTCAACTTTCACGCTCCCTGCACCCTGCAATAGAGTATACTGAACCAGCGCCGCTTGTCGAACCAGGCCTGCTCGATACTGAACCCTGCTGCCCCGGCCACCTCGGCGAACCGCTCCAGAGTGTATTTATATGAGCTCTCCGTCCAGATGCTCTCTCCCTGTTCAAAGTGAATGGTCATCCCGTTCAGATGAACACTCTGATCCTGCTGGCTCACCAGGTGCATCTCCACCCGGCGCTCGCGGGGATTATAGCAGGCGTAATGTTTGAATTGCTCCAGCTCGAAATCGGCTCCCAGCTCACGGTTGATCCGCCTGAGCAGATTGAGATTAAAAGCGGCGTTGACACCTTGGGAGTCGTTGTAGGCCCGATGCAGGATCGTGGGGTCCTTCACCAGATCTATTCCGATGAGCAGAGCGCCTCCGGGGCCACAGACCTTGGCGACCCGCTCCAGGAACTGCTCGGCCGGCAAGGGATCGAAGTTGCCGATCGTCGAGCCTGGATAGTAGGCCACCCGGCGGGTGGGGACCCGTTTGAAGGGCGGTAGCTCGAAAGCACCGGTGTAATCGGCGTGGATTGGGCGCACTTCCAGCTCAGGATAGTCTCTGGCCAGCTCCACCGCCGCCCGCAGCAGATGCTCTCTGGAGATATCAATCGGCAGATAAGCGGCCGGATCGCGCAGATGATCCAGCAGGAGACGTGCCTTGGCGCTGCTGCCCGAGCCGTAGTCGAGCAGCAGGACGCCCGGTCCCAAGAGCTCCGCCATCTCCTCGATATGCGCGGCCATGATCTGCGCCTCGGTCCGCGTGGGATAATACTCTTCCAGAGTGCATATCTGCTCGAAAAGCTGCGAGCCCCGCTCGTCATATAAATACTTGGAGGGCAACTCCTTCTGCGAGCGCTTCAGGCCCTGGCAGACCTCCACCTGAAAGCGATCGGGGTCCGGACTGAGCTCATGTAGCTCGATCTTCATCGCCGGTCCCTGGCCAGGCGTAGGCCGCTGAACTCCAGGCGCACCTGGGGCGGATAGAAGTTGCGATAGGTCGCCCTGATGTGCGCGCGAGGCGTCACGCAGGAGCCGCCGCGCAGCACGAACTGATTGCACATGAATTTGCCATTATACTCGCCGGCCGGGCCGGGAGGCGGCCGATAGCCAGGATAGGGCGAGTGGGGACTGGCAGTCCACTCCCACACGTCGCCGAAGAGCTGGAGCAAGCTACCAGGCTTCCCGGTCTCAGCGAGCGGCGCCGGGTGATAGAGCCCGCGCTCCAGCAGATTACCCTCGATAGGAACGTTCTGGGCGGCGACCTCCCATTCGGCCTCGGAGGGCAGCCGCGCGCCGGCCCAGCGGGCGTAGGCGTCGGCCTCAAAATAATTGATATGGCAGACCGGTGCGGCCGCCTCCAGCGGGCCCATCCCGGCGAGGGTCATCTCCCACCAGCTTCCCTCACGCTCTTGCCAGTAGAGCGGAGCTCGCCAACCCTCTTCACTGAGCGTATCCCAGCCCAAGTCCAGCCAGAACTCCGGTCGCCGATAGCCGCCGTCCTCGATGAACGCTTGGAACTCCCCGTTGGTTACCAGGCGCGAGGCCAATTGGAAAGCCTCCAGATATTGGCGATGGCGGGGCAGCTCATTGTCATAGGCGAAATCCTCTCCCTCATGTCCGACCCAATGGAGCCCCTCCGGAAACACCACCCATTCCAAGGGCGGAATCTCTCGCTCAACATGGGCAGTAGGCGGCTCTTGCTCTAGATAAGCCGGCCGCAGCGGGTTGCTCCAGAACAGATGCTTGATGTCGCGCAGGATCGACTGCTGGTGCTGCTGCTCGTGCTGCAAGCCCAGCTCGATCAGCCGGTTATGCTCCGCGGTTTTCTCTAATAAGACCAGCATTTGTCGGTCAATCTGCTCCCGGTAGCGATAGACCTGCTCCAGGGAGGGCCGTGAGAGAATCCCGCGTAACCTCCGGTCGAACGGCCGGCCAACCGACCGATAGTAGGAGTTAAACAGTGCCAACAGCGCCGGGTTGAATGGCTTATAGCCGGGTAGCTTGTCCAGGATCAGCACCTCGAAGAACCAGGCGGTATGACCCAGATGCCACTTCACCGGACTGACTCCGGTGGGCCTGGATTGGGCCAGACAGTCTTCCGGTGAGAGTGGCCGAGCTAGTCGCTCGGTCTGCCGGCGTATTGCCAGGTAACGCTTGGCCAACGACTCGCTCAACCGGGGATACCTCCTCGCCTTATCATACTCGTCATGATCGCTCATGGAGCAGCCGTTGGACAGTCTCTGCCAGTTGGGCCGGATCGTCCACGATCCAGCCTTCATCCAGCAACCTCCCTCGGTGCAGGGCCGCGCGGGTGAAATCTGTGGCTACAGCGATACAGCGCATCCCGGCGGCCAGTGCCGCCTGCACCCCGGCGGGCGAATCCTCGATCACCAGGCATTGGCCGGGTACAAGCTCCAGCTCCTCGGCCACCAGTTGATAGATCTCCGGATCGGGCTTGCCCTGCTCCACATCGTCGCGGGAGGCCACGACGTCGAAGGCATCGGTCAGGTGCAAGATCTGCAACACCCGCCGCACCTGGGGACAGTAAGACATGGTGGCTAAAGCGGTCTGACAACCGTTTTGCCGGGCTTTTTGGAGCAACTCGACGGTGTGCGGCCACTGGTTGGCGCGCAGGACCGCCGGATCGGCCAACATCTGTTGATAAATGCCCAGACGCACTTGGACGAGCGCCTGCCAGGGAGCGCTCACGCCAAACTCCTTCATGCGTGCGCCGGCCGCCTGAGTCAGTCCGAATTTTCTCATCAAGGTGATGGCCACCTCGCGGCGCGAGCGGCCGACGACCTCCTTAAAAGCCTCGATCACCTGTTCCAGCAAGAGCCCTTGGGAAGAGAGCTCCACCGCGGCGCGGGCGTAGGAGAGTGCTTTCAGCTTCTCTGTCTGGACCAGCGTGCCGTCCAGGTCGAAGATCATGGCGCGAATCATGGTATAGCCTCCTCCAAGCGCTTCAGCCCGCCAATTATATCCTGACCCAGCTCGAAGCGAATCACCCGTCGCCCGGCGTCCAGCAGCGCCTGGCGGTCTCCCAACGATTGCGCGGCCTTGAGCAGGCCGAAGCTGAGCGACGAAGACGATGACCCGGCCTCGTCAGGTATCGGCAAATCCTGTGGGCTCTGGGAGACTATCTGGATGAAGAGGCCCCTGCCCCCGTCGCCCTTATGCAACTGGCCGGTGGAGTGCAGGAAGCGCGGCCCGTAGCCCACCGTCGTGGCCAGCTTCAGCCGGTCGCGCAACTGGGTCCGTAATCGTTGCAGCGCGGCGCTGGTCTCCTCGGTTGGCTGAAGGTAGGCTTGCAGGGCAATATAATCACCCGGCTTGGCCCGCTCCAGAAAGGCGCTCAGTGCATCTTGTAGGCTAGCGACCCTCATGTCAGTGTACACGCTGATCTCCCCAGCCTGCAGCGCGGGCGTTAGCGTGGGCAATGTGCCCTTTTCCTGATATGTTGCGACCATCTGACGGGCCAGCACCTTGGCCGCCTCCACGTTCGGTTGATCGAAAGGGTTGATCCCCAAGATGTGCCCGGCCACCGCTGTAGCCATCTCCCAGAGGAAGAACTGTCCACCCAGGTCATAGAGATCGCGCAGATTGAGCCGCAGGACCGGCTGACCGGCCTGGATGAGGGCGCTCACGACCGCATCGTACGTCTCATCACCCTCCAGGCGCAGATAGACGAAGAGCCGGTCATCGCCATAGACGTCAGGCGCTCCCAGGGGCTCATCGGCTACCGGCAAGATGCCCTGGCCCTCCTTGCCGGTGCTCTCAGCGATCAACTGCTCCGCCCAGGCGCCGTATGCCGCTATCGGCGGCGAGGCGATCAGGGTCAGCTTGTCTCTCCCGCTCTTGTCCAGGGCGCCCAGCGCCACACCCAACCGCGCGCCGGCGTTGTCACCCTCGATGGGGCAGTTGCAAGCTTCGCAGTTGCAGGCGGCCGTCAGCGCCCGATCGAGCAATTTTTCCAGCTCGACGCCGACCAGCGCTGCCGGGACCAGCCCAAAATAAGAGAGCGCCGAGTAGCGCCCGCCGATATTGGGATCATTAAGAAATATCTCGCGAAACTTATAGCGCTCGGCCAGCTCGATCAGGGGACTGCCGGGATCGGTGATGGCGATGAAATGCTCGCCGGCCCGATCGGGGCCCAGAACCTCGGCCACCCGGTTATAAAAGAACTTGAAGAACGAGAGAGTCTCTATCGTGGTGCCCGACTTGGTGGAGACGATGAACAGGGTTTTCTTCAAGTCCAACCGCTCGGCCTGGTCCAGAATAGCGCCGGGATCGGTGCTATCCAGCACGGCAAGATCCAGTCGGGGCGCGTCGCGTCGTGCTCTTGCCTCCGGCCCGAAGACCTGACTGAAAAGTTCCGGCGCCAGACTGGAGCCGCCCATGCCCAGCAGCAGCGCCTGGCCATAGCCGGCCTGATGAACCGCGCGGGCGAGCTGCTCGAGACGGGGCAACTGTGCGGCCATGGCTTGGGCGATATTCAGCCAGCCGAGCCGATTGCTGATCTCGGCCGGCTCCGGCTTCCAGACGGTGTAATCATGAGCCCAGATGCGGCCTATCACCCGGTCGGCCTTCAGCCGGGCCAGGGCTCGGTCAAACACCCCTTGATCATTGCTGAGGCTGGCTTTGAGTGCTCGCCGACCCGATTGCAGCCAATGGCGTTTTCCCGCGATGCTGACTCTGAGGCTCTCGAACGACTTGGCAAAGGACTCTACGCCTTGGGCTTGCAGCTCCTGAGTGATCTTCTCCAGATCAATGCCCAGCTCAGTCAACTGGGCCAAGCGGGCTTGGGCTTCGGTTAAACCTTGGGTGAGCGTCTCGCGCACCGTGCCGTGATCCAGAAAGGCGCTGAGCGTAGCCGGGGGAACGGTATTGACCGTGTCGGGGCCGATCAGTTGGTCCAGATAGAGCGTATCCGGATAGTCATGATTCTTGGTGCTGGTGCTGGCCCAGAGGGGCCGTTGCACCCGGGCGCCCTGGGCAGCGAGTCCCCCCCAACGTGAGCCGGAGAATATCTCTTGAAAGCGCCGATAGGCCAGCTTGACATTGGCAATGGCAATTTTCCCCTGTAGGGGCACGGCGCGCCGTGCCCCTACACCATCCAGAGCATCTAGAACCCGATCCACCGCCGTATCCACCCGGCTGACGAAAAACGAGGCCACCGAGGCGACCTGATGCAAATCGCCTCCGGCAGCGGCCAGCGCTGCCAGGCCATCCAGATAGGCCTGGGCGGCGGCCTCATACTGCTCCAGCGAAAAGATCAGGGTCACATTGACATTGATGCCCTCGCCGATCAGTTGGGCAATCGCCGGGATGCCCTCCGGCGTGGCCGGCACCTTAATCATCAGGTTAGGCCGATTCAGCGCTGCGAAGAGCCGTCGGGCTTCATCCAGAGTGCCGGCGGTGTCACGGGCCAGCTCCGGGCTGACCTCTAAACTCACGTAGCCATCGAGCTTATCTGTCACCTGATAGACCGGGAGTAGCAGGTCGGCCGCCTGGCCGATGTCCTCGAAGACCAAGGCTTCATATATCTCTTCCACCGACTTGCCGGCGGCGACGAGCCTTCGCAGCTCCTCGTCGTAGTCGGCGCTGCCGGCGATGGCTTTTTCCAAGATCGAGGGGTTGGAGGTCACCCCGCGCACTCCGAGCGCGATCAGCTTGGCCAGCTCTCCCGATGTTATAAACGAGCGACGGATATAATCGTACCAGACCGCTTGGCCCAGTTGGGCCAAATCGTTCAAATTGGTCATAGATATCTCCTCTTAGTCCTCAGCGTAAGCTACCATACTCCTATTGGGATGGGGAGAGCAATTCTACACGCTCGGCGGGCCAAATTCCGTAAGCCGGCTTACAGGAGCAGGGGCGCAGCATAAGCGGATGAGACCAAATCTGTGTTGACAAACCCAGGGCGAATGCTTTGCCTCTAGCTGTTCTCTTCTTTCAGGCGTTGCTCCAGCGTTGCCAATGCCTGGTCAACCGTCGAATCCAGGGGGTAAGCCAGCGCTGCGATGGGCTGGAACTGGTAGAGATGCTGCAGCTCGGTGATGCCCTGCAAACGGCGAGGGCCTTGGTCGAGATATTGGAAACCCTTGAGAGGACCGGCCAGATCCTTGATCACCTCGGAGGTGAAGATCTGTCCCCCTTGAGCTTGGTCCATGATGCGCTCGGCCAGATTGACCGTGCGCCCGATGAAATCCTGTCCCTCGTGAATCGGCTCGCCCGCGTGCAGCCCGATGCGCACCCGCAGGGGATCATCTGCCAACTGGCTTTGCATCTGGGCCGCGCAGAGGAGGGCCTGCTTGGCGCTGGAGAAGCTGACCATGAAGCCATCTCCCAACTGCTTGAGCAGCAGGCCACCGTGGCGCTCGGCCGAGCGCTGAACGATCCGCTGATGGTGCTGCAGCAACTGGTAGGCCGCCTGGTCACCCTGCTGCTCGACATGAGCAGTAAACCCCTCGATGTCACTGAAAAGAATCACGGCCACTCCCTGGGGCAGAGTCTGTTTTTGGATACACTGCAATTCTTGTGCTGAGAGACACTTTTGCAGTTCCAGAGCCTTTTGGGCCATACGACCTTCGCTCAATTGGGCGCGCAGCTCTCCCAGCTCGGCCTTGATCTGGCGCAACTCTTCTTTGCTGGAGTTACCGCCCCGCAACGCTTTGATGATTTCGGGTAGGGTCCCGCCAATGATGCCGGCGACCGATATGCCAAACACTAAGATCAGGATCCAGTACCACCATTGGCCCCAGGGCATCAGCTAGCCTCCTTGTCAATAATCAATGATCATCACATGATACACACTCTCCGGCCAAGAGCCAACCGGTGCCCCCGCGGCCCGCAGCAACTCGCCAGCATTGACCTTGAGCCCTGAATTCATTAGAATATTCTGGTGACCGCCCTGCAAGATTATACCGCGCGGCTGAGCCATTTCAGTCGCAATGCCAAGCTCTATCTGCTCTCCAGCCTGATGGGCTCGCTGGCTTTTAGCATCTATGCGCTCTTCTTCAATCTTTATATTCTTAGTTTGGGTTATTCCCAGGCACTGGTAGGGATCTTGGCCGCCGTGCCCGCCCTGGTCACCGCCGCTGTGGCGCTGCCCACCGGTTATCTGGGCGATCGGGTCGGCCATCGCCGCACCATGATCCTAGGCGCCCTGCTGGTGATCGTCGCCTTCTTGGGCATCCTGCTCTTCACCGGCGTCGCCGCGCTAATCTTGTTTACGGGGCTCTACGGGCTAGGCACGGCGCTGGAGCTTGTGATATCGGCACCGTTCATGGCAGAGAACAGCGGAGAGGATGAGCGCACCCATCTCTTCAGCGCCCAGTTTGCCCTGATGATGGGGGCGGGACTCTTCGGCTCGGCGCTCGGTGGAGTGCTGCCCGGCCTAATGCACCGCGCCTGGGGGGTGCCCTTCGGCAGCCCGCTGGCCTATCGGGGGACGCTATTGGTAGCCATGTTGCTTGCCACCTTGGCCCTCTGGCCGCTCTGGCGGCTGGCTCCTCCCCCGGCCGGTCGGCTGGTGGCGGCGCTCAGGCTGCGGCTGCGCACCCCAATAGGAAAGCTGGCCCGCCTGCTCCTGCCCAACATCCTGATCGCCCTGGGAGCAGGCCTCTTAATTCCCTTCCTGAACGTCTTCTTTCGCCTGCTCTTTCATATCTCCGACGCCCTGCTGGGCCTGCTCTTCGCCGGAGGTGCACTGGCTACGGCGATAGCCACGCTGAGCGTGCCGCTCTTGGCCCTGCGTCTGGGGCGGGTGCGCACCATAGTCTGGAGCCAACTGGCCTCGATACCTTTCATGCTGCTGATGGGTTTTGCTCCGCAACTTAGCTGGGCGGCCTTGGGGTATCTGCTGCGCGGGGTGCTGATGCCGATGACCGCTCCACTCTACTCACTCTTCATCATGGAGCATGTCGCCGCCCCCGAGCGGGCTACGGTCAACGGGCTCAGCGCTATGGGTTGGAATATCGCCTTTGGCCTGGGAGCCTGGCTCAGCGGCCTGATCCAGATTCGCTGGGGCTTTGGCCCACTCTTCCTGGCTACCACGGTCATCTATTTGCTCGGCACCCTGCTCATCCAGCTATACTTTCCGGCGATCGAGCAGGGAGAGAGCCGCTCGGAGCACGCACTGGACGCTGCCCAGCCGCAGCAGGCCGGGGGCTCGGTGCCTACGCTGAGAGATTAGCGTTGATACATCATCAATATATCTATATCTCCGGAGGAGGAGCCAAGCCATAGCAGGCGACCTGACGCTCCAGTCGCCAGGCCCAGCAGGAGTCGCCATAGGACCAGTGCCACCACTCACCGGCATAGTTGCTGAAGCCGGCCTCACCCATCACCGCGATGAGCAGGCGGCGGTTGACCCGCGCCTGGGGACTGATCCCCTCGGCCAGCGTCGCCGCGACCTGGCGAGCGTCCTTGCGTTCCGGCCCGTAAGGGGAGATCATATCCAGCTCTGCCCCGTCAGGGCCGCTGATGGTCAGGTCCACCGCGCCGCCGGTGGAGTGACCAGGTGGGGTGGGGATATCCGGCGGATGCACGAAACGATTGGTCTGGCGCACCAGGATATTATGCGGCCAATCCGGGTGCTCCTCACGCAGTTCCCCCATGACTTTTTGATAGATAGTCCGCTGATAATCAATGGTGCGATAGGCGCTCCAAATCAAAAAGCTGTGGCCGCTGGGGAGCAGTTCGATAGCTTGCTTGAGCATCTCGCTGACCGTCTGGCGCAGATAGAAGAGGCGTGGCTGGCCGAAAGAGTCCGGCTCTTGAGTGAAGTGCAGCTCCGGGCAGCAGCGGCGCAGGCTGACCAGCGGCTCGCCGTTGTCTTTCACTTTAATCCGATTGAGCTCGTGGATGGGCTCAACGATGGAGCTACGCTGCTGGGGCAACTGTCCGTTCCAAGGTATTCTGCTGTGCATGGGCGCATATTCTACCTCAAGCGGGCCGGCCGGTCCAGTTCAGCGCGGGCCGGATTTGGTATGGCCTAGCTGAGCCTCCCTTTCGAGTACATTTCTTAGTTGAGGCAATTCGGATATTGACTTTCAGGACTAATTGATGTATTATGAAAATCATACCAAGGTTGGGCCAAGAGTAATAGGTGGAAGAATTATCCGTCTAGCACAGTAAAGGCAGGGCTTAGACGGGAATATATATCTATATAACACGCAGAATGGTTGTTTAGGTGGAAAAACTTCCGCCTAAGGTGGTATAATGGTTAGGCCATAGAAAATCAGGAGGAAATATGAAAGCTGAATTTACAGCAATTATCGAACCTGCTCCAGAAGGAGGATATTGGGCTATATGCCCGGAAGTACCGGGAGCAAATGGCCAGGGAGAAACGGTAGAGGAAGCAAAGGAGAGTTTAAGAGAAGCCATAGAACTGATCTTGGAGGATCGCAGGGAAGATATCCTTCGAGGATTACCGAAAGATGTAATTCGCGACAAGGTTATTGTTGCATGAAGCGAAGAGATTTGGAACGTAAGCTTCGGATAGCAGGATGTTATTTGAAAAGAGAAGGCAGGTCGCATTCTCTTTGGATCAACCCCAAGAATGGTGTGATCGAGGCAGTCCCTCGGCACAAGGAAATCAAGGAGCCACTTGCAAGGAAAATCCTGAAAAACCTGAATGCTGAGTAAATGGCCTAACAAGGCGCTTCACCTGACCGCTATTCCGCTGACGCTCCATAGCGGCAGGTGAGCTTGGACGTTATCCGGATGCGGAACAGTAGCGAATAAATGACAGAGGTAAAGGCTTGAACGTAACCGATAGAGGCCAATACTCAGCAGCGCCATCAGTGCTTGGTTACATATACCAAGTGCGCTATGCGCTGCTCGAGTCGCTTCGGCGTTTGCGAAAGGGGCAAGACTTCATCGTCGCGATTGAAACCCTCGATGATGTCGTGTTCGAGCAAAATGGCGAAGCACCCGAATTGCTTCAGACAAAACATCATGTGAATAGTGCGACTGACTTGACGGACGGCTCCACTGATTTGTGGAAGACTTTGCGCATTTGGTGCGAAGGCATTCAGGACAATAGCACCCCCTCCGGAACCCTTTACTTCCTGGTCACGACAGCCGAAGCGGCCGACGGTCATGCCGCGCACTATTTGAAACCAGGCGAGAATCGAAATCCTGACACGGCAATGGAGCGATTGAACTCAACTGCCAAGTCATCCACAAACCAAACAAACGCTCCAGCATATCAAGCATATCGCGGACGTAACTGTTTAGCC
>CAJXGD010000027.1 GCA_913053845.1 uncultured bacterium
CTGCTCGGCTGCCATCTCTCCATCGCCGGCGGCTTCGATAAGACCATTGACCGCGCCGAGGCGCTGGAGATCAACGCGCTGCAGATATTCTCGCATAGCGCGCGCAGTTGGCGCATCAACCCGCTCAAACCCGGCCAGGCCAAGCAGTTCATCGCCCGGCGCCGGGCTAGCTCGGTCAGGTATGTCGTCATTCATACCAGCTACCTGATCAACCTGGCCTCGCCCAAGGAAACGCTCTTCGAGCGCTCGGTCCAGGCGTTGATTCAGGAGGTCGAGCGCGCCGGCCAACTGGGCATCGAAGCGGTCAATACCCACGTGGGCGCCCACACCGGCTCCGGCCCGCAGGCCGGCCTGGCCCGCATCGTCGCCGCGTTGGACCGAGTGCTGGCCAGCCCGCAAGCTCAGGCGGCTCCGGGCGTGAAAATCTTGCTGGAGAATGATGCCGGCACCGGCAGCTCCCTGGGAGCGAATTTCGAGGAGCTGGGCCATATCTTGCAGGGAGTGCGCCAGGCGGAGCGCTTGGGGCTCTGCTGCGACAGTTGTCACGCCTTTGCCGCCGGCTATGATCTGCGCACCCCCCCAGGACTGGAAGCGATGTTGGCCAAATGTGAGCGCCATGTCGGCCTGGAGAAGCTGCAACTGATTCACCTGAACGACTCCAAATATCCGCTGGGCTCCCATCGCGATCGCCATGAGCATATCGGGCGTGGCTATATCGGGTTGGACGGCTTTCGCCTGCTGGTCAATCACCCTCGTCTGCGCGCGCTGCCCTTCGTGCTGGAAACGCCCAAGGAGGCCGACGAAACTGACAAATTGGACTCCAAGGCCGATCCGATCAACCTGGCCGCGGTGCGGGCTTTGCGGGGATAGCACCTGCCTGGCCCCCCTTTATGAGGCCAAAGCGAATGTTAGGCTTTGGCATTTGTCTCGTTCCATTGCGGCGATCTCACTTGGTGTCTGGTAACCCAAACTGCTGTGGGGGCGTTGCTCATTATAATGCCTGCGGCAGACGGTGAACATCAGCAGAGTTGTCCAATACAAGATGAGCATGAAGGCCACCTCGATGCTCATCTTGTATTGGACAACTCTATGACTCGCTCACCTGATAAGATAATGCTATAATAATGCACTCATGCCGCCACCATCACCTCCCAAGGAGGAGCGCCACCTATGCTTGATTACCCCCAAACCCCGCGCGAAGAGCTCGTGGAAACCCTCCACGGCATACCTGTGCCCGATCCCTATCGCTGGCTGGAGGAGACAGATTCTAGCCAAACTCAAAACTGGCTCGCTGCCCAGAACCGGCTCACCGAAGAGTTCTTGAGTCGGATTCCTGTCCGGGAGAAGATTCGCCGCCGAGTCAGCGAGCTCTGGGACTACGAGAAGTACGGTGTGCCCTTCAGACGCAAGGATCGCTATTTCTTCACCCTGCAGCAGGGACTCCAGAACCAGAGCGCCCTCTACTGGACCGCAGGGCTGGCAGGTAAGCCGCAATTGCTGCTCGATCCCAATGGGCTCTCCGAGGACGGCACCGTGGCCCTGATGGGCTACTCCGCCAGCAACGACGGGAGCAAGTTGGCCTACGGTCTCTCCTCCGCCGGTTCGGATTGGCAGGAGTGGCGGGTGCGCCAGGTGGAAAGCGGCGCCGATCTGGACGACCGCTTAGACTGGATCAAATACACCAACGTGTGCTGGACCACCGACGATCAGGGCTTTTTCTACAGCCGCTACGACCAGCCCCAGGAGGGCGCCGAGTACAAAGCGGCCCAGTTCTATCATAAGCTCTACTATCATCGCCTGGGCACCCCTCAGGACGATGACCGGCTGATCTATCAACGACCCGACCAGAAAGAATGGCGCTTTTTCGCCGAAGTCAGCGAGGACGGTCGCTACCTGATCCTCTCCGTCCACCGCGGCACCCAGCAGGAGAACGGGGTTTTTTACCGGGACCTGCAGGTACAAGATGCCCCAATGGTCGAGCTGCTCTCCCGGTTCGACGCACACTATACGTTTATCGGCAACGACGGCCCTCGCTGCTATTTCGCGACCGACCTGGAGGCGCCTCGCTCGCGCGTCATAGCCATTGATCTCGAAGATCCCGACCGCTCGCACTGGCAGGAGATCATCCCCGAAGCCGCCGACACCCTCCAAGAGGTGCACCTGAGCGGGGATAGCTTCATCGTCTCCTACCTGCATGATGCCCGCTCCCAGGTGAAGATCTATCATATCTCCGGGCGAGAGACAGGCGCGATCGAGCTGCCCACTCCGGGAACGGCCTCCGGATTCAGCGGCCGCCTGGCTGACAAGGAGACCTTCTTTCACTTTACCAGCTTTACCATGCCCGGCACCATTTTTCGCCATGAGCTTGAGGCGGGGCAGAGCACCGTCTTTCGCCAGCCTCGGCTTACTTTCGACCCCGACGAATACGTGATCGAGCAGGTGTTCTACTCCAGCAAGGACGGCACGCAGGTGCCCATGTCCCTCGGCTATAAGCGGGGGCTGAGCCGCAACGGGCAGAACCCCACCTATCTCTATGGCTACGGCGGATTCGCCATCTCGCTGACGCCGCAGTTCTCAGTGGCGCAGCTCGCCTGGATGGAGATGGGCGGCCTCTGCGCCTGGACCAACCTGCGCGGCGGAGGGGAGTATGGCCGGCCCTGGCACGAGGCGGGGACGAAGCTGCACAAGCAAAACGTCTTCGATGACTTCATCGCCGCGGCGGAGTGGTTGAGCGAGCAGCGATACACCTGCCGGGAGAAACTGGCCATCGGCGGGCGCAGCAACGGCGGTCTGCTGGTGGGCGCTTGCCTGACCCAGCGACCGGAGCTCTACCGGGCCTGCCTGCCAGCGGTGGGCGTGCTGGACATGCTGCGCTTTCACAAGTTCACCGTGGGCTGGGGCTGGGTCTCCGACTATGGCTCTCCGGAGGACCCGGAGGAGTTCAAAGCACTCTTGGCTTATTCTCCCTACCACAACGTGCGAGCCGGCACCTCTTATCCGGCGACCCTGGTCTGCACCGGCGACCATGATGATCGGGTCTTCCCGGCGCACAGCTTCAAGTTCGCCGCCGCGCTGCAGGCGGCCCAGGAGGGAGAGGCGCCCATCTTGATTCGCATCGAGACGCGGGCCGGTCACGGCTTGGGCAAGCCCAGCGAGAAGCTCATCGCCGAGATCAGCGATCAGTGGGCTTTCCTGGTCTGGGCGCTGGAGATGAAGGTTTGATTATAGGGGAAACACGCACTACGGTGAGGTACAAAACCCCTGCGAGGTTCCAAGCCCTGAACCCTCGTGAGAGGGTTTCCCTGACGTCAGGTAGCCGGGAAATTCATTTCCCGGTGGGGGCTTGCTCATCTGTTGGTTTTGCCAGTAGCTTTCTCCAGCGCTCCAGACGCTTCTGGATCTCAGCCTCGAAGCCCCGCCCGCTGGGGCGATAGTAGCGCTGACCTCGGAGATTTTCCGGCAGACATTCCAGCTCGGTCACCCCGCGCGCATCGTCATGGGCATAGCGATAGCCCCGCCCGTAGCCCAGCTCTTTCATCAAGCGGGTCGGCGCGTTGCGCAGCGGCAGCGGGACCGGTTGGTTGCGCGTCTTATCCACGTCTGACTGCGCTGCTCTGAAGGCCGTATAGACCGAGTTGCTCTTGGGCACGGTCGCCAGATAAATGGTGATCTGGGCCAGGGCCAACTCGCCCTCCGGTGAGCCCAGGAATGCGTAAGCCTCTTTGGCGGCAATCGCCAGAGGCAGCGCCTGGGGGTCGGCCAAGCCGATGTCCTCCACGGCCATGCGGATCAGTCGCCGGGCCAGATAGAGCGGGTCCTCACCGGAGGCCAACATCCGGGCCAGCCAGTAGAGCGCCGCGTCGGGGTCGGAGTTGCGCACGCTCTTGTGCAGCGCGGAGATGAGATTGTAATGCTCCTCGCCCGACTTGTCATATTGGGGCGCCTTGCGCTGAAAGGCCTCTTGTACGGTATCCAGGGTGACGTGTGCGCCGGAAGCCAAATCGGCGGCCAGCTCCAGCAGGTTGAGGGCTCGCCTGGCGTCGCCGTCGCAGCTCTCGGCGATGAAGGCCTGAGCCTCCGGGCTGAGCTGCAGGGAGTTTGCGCCCAGGCCGCGTTGGGGCTCGGCCAGAGCGCGGTGCAGGATGAGCTTGATCTCAGCGGGGCTCAGCGGTCTGAGGGTGAAGACCTGCGAGCGGGAGAGCAGCGGGTTGATGACCTCAAACGACGGATTCTCGGTCGTCGCGCCGATCAGGATCACGCTGCCTTCTTCCACATAGGGCAGAAAAGCCGCCTGTTGGGCTTTATTGAAGCGATGCAGCTCATCTACGAAGATCAGGTCACGCCGCCGGTAGGCTTTGAATTTACGGCGCGAGCGTTCCATCGCCTGCTGCACCGCCTTGATGCCGGAGCGGGTGGCGGAGAAGTGGACAAACTCGGCGCTACAAGCCCGGGCGATGATCATGCCCAGGGTGGTCTTGCCGGTGCCGGGCGGTCCCCAGAGGATCAGCGAGCGCAGCTGCCCCGATTCGATCATGCGCTGCAGGACCTTGCCGGGCCCCAGCAGATGTTGCTGGCCCACGAACTCTTCCAGGCTGCGCGGTCTCATGCGCTCAGCCAGGGGGGCCTGTTCTTGGCCTGAAACGAAGAGTCCTTCCATATTTTTAATTGTAGGGAGGGTATTCGCTGTGGTCAAATCCCTTGGAACCGATCGGGCACCTACTGTAGAATCAAGCAAGCTCTCCGATTACAGTGCCGGCTGATTGATCGTAGATTAAGGAGGTCACGATGAAACTGAAGGTAGATCATAAGAACGATGCTTTATATCTTCGGCTCGATGAATCGGCTATTATTGAGTCCGAAGAGATTAGGCCAGGCGTGATTCTCGACTACGACGCCGAGGACAATGTGATTGGGATCGAGATATTGGGCTTGAGCAAGCGTGTGCCGCTGAAAATGCTGAAGAACTTGCAATTCGAGACGGAGATCTGACGATCAATTGCCCCTCATCATGCGTGGCGATTATAATCATCCCATCATGGTGATCGTCACCCTATATACTAAAGCCGACTGCCCACTCTGTCGGCGCGCCGAACGGGTCATCCTCAGCCTGCAAGAGGAGTTGGGCTTCCGCTTCGAGCGGCAAGATATAACCCAAGACGTCATGCTCTATGAACGGTATCGCTTCGATATCCCGGTGATCGCCATAGATGGACAGGAGCGGTTTCGCCATCGAGTCGGCCAAGCCGAGCTGCGCGCTGCCCTGGGGTCCACCAGCCGGCCGCAGCGGCCATGAAGATCGTAGACCGCTACCTGCTGCGTGAGCTGGCCTTCCCCTTCATCATCACCGTTGCCGGCTTCATGGTCATCGTGCAGCTCAATCTCATCTTGCAGCTCTCCGGTCTTCTCATTGACAAAGGCGTCTCGCTCGGCGTGTTAGCCCGGCTGCTCTTCTATCGGCTCCCCGATCTCTTGGTGTTTTCTCTGCCGGTAGCGACGCTCTTCGCCATCTTCCTGGCCCTGGGCCGCCTGGGCCACGATCGGGAGCTGGTCGCCCTACAAGCGGGCGGATTCTCGCTCAAACGCCTGATCGTCCCCCTGCTGATCGCCGGCCTGCTGGTGAGCGGCCTGACCCTCCTGCTAGAGGACAGCCTGGCCCCCTGGGGCACTCACCAGTATTGGAACTTGATGCGCCGGCTCTACTTGCAGCGCTCGGTGCTGCTCATTCAAGACAACACTTTCTTCAAGGGACCGGAGCAACGCTTCTTCTATGTGCGCCACTATGACGCCCAGCGGAAGCTGCTGGAAGGGGTGCTGATCTACGATCTGAGCGGCACATTGGCCGCTCCGGAGCTGGGCCGCGCCTATCCCCAGGTGATCTCGGCCAAAGAGGCCAGTTGGAATGGCCAGATCTGGCTCCTGCGCCAGGGGACGATCTACGCCTTCGACGCCGCCGGGAAGCTGGTCTTTCACGATAGCTTCCAGAGCATGAAGATAAATGTGGGCAACGATCTACGCGGCCTTTTTCTCGAACAGCGCACCCCCCAAGAGATGAGCTTGAGCGAGCTCAGCGCCCGCATCGCCGCCCTGCGCCGCAACAGCCTGGCGGCCCAAAGCCTCGTCGTCACCTACCAGAGCAAGCTCGCCATTCCCCTGGCCGCCTTCGTCTTCGCCCTGTTCGGCGCGCCGCTCAGTCTGCTCTTCGGGCCGCGCGGACGGGCGCTGGGCATCGTGCTCAGCTTCCTGCTGGTCAATCTCTACGCCGGACTGCTCGTCTGGGTGGAACTGCTGGGCAAGCGCCAAGTGCTCCCGCCGGCGCTGGCCCCTTGGCTGCCCAACTTGGTCTTCACCCTAGTGGGTCTTTATCTGTTCATGCTGGTGGGCCGGGTGAGCCGCAGCGATCTGCGCCAAAGACTGAAGCGCTGGTTGCCCAGCCTATTATTACTAATACTGTCGTTTGCCAGCGCCTGGCCGGCTCAGGCCGCTCCCCAGACGCCCTCAGAGCGGCTGCCTCTGCGGCTAACTGCCGCTAAGCTGATCGTGCAAAGCGGCGCCCAGCGTATTCAAGCCGAGGGCCAGGTCCGGGCTCATTACGGCGTGAACCAGCTCAGAGCTCAGTGGCTGCAGCTTGAAGAGCAGCCCGATGGCAGTTGGCAGTTGCGGGCTCGAGGCGGCGTAGAGTTCTCCAACGGCCAGCTGAGCGCTGCGGCCGAGCAGCTCAGCGCTCGCTTGCGCTTCGACGCCAACGGCCGACCAATAGCGCAAGATATCGCACTCAGCCAGTCGGCCTCTTTGCGTTATGCCGTCTATGCCAAGGTGGGGGCGAGGCATGGCTCACCCCTACAGGCTTCACCTCTGCTGAGCGCTCGAACTCTGACATTGACTAGCCGACCTGGTTCGGCGGGCTGGCTGATCCAGGCACTGGGCCGGGTGCGCTTCGAGCAGCCCTCGCAAAAACTGATCGCCCGCGCCCAGACGCTCAGCCTGCGCTTCCAGACCGAGCCGGGAGGAGCGCTCCGTGCCCAGAGCGCTCGATTGCAACGGTTCAGCGGTGCTAGCGACTTCGTCAATTCGCAGCATAAGATCTATCGCCTGCGTTATCAGGGCCAAGAGGCGCGGCTGCGCTTCGACGCGCAAAACCACATCAAGCAAATAGATATCACTCAGGGCGAATTTACCACCTGCGGCTGCCAAGCGGCCATCCCCCAAGCTTCATACTCGCTGGGCGCCAAGAGCGTATCGCTCTATCCCGATCAACTGTTGGTCGCTTCCGGGGTGACCCTGCGGGCGCTGGGCCAGCCCATCTTTTGGATGCCCTTCTATTTGGCCCCCTTGGGCAAACTCCAGCGAAATCCGCTCATTCCCCAGATCGGCAGCTCGGTGGCCCGCGGCTGGTTCGTCCGCTGGCGCCTGCCCTTCTTCGCCGCTGCCGACAACTACGGGGCGCTGCTGCTCGACTATTACAGCCGTTATGGCGAAGTGGGCAGCGGCCTGGACCTGAACTATAGCTTGAGCGTCGGAAGGGGTCGGCTCTACTGGTATCGCCTGGTCGGCCGAGGCGAAGCCTTCTCGCTCGACTGGTCCCATCACTGGGCGGGCCAGATCGCCAAATTCCCCTTGCAACTCGACCTGGCCGCCGCGCTGCGCGCCGGGGCCTTGGCGCAGGTGAAACGGCCCACCAAGCTGCTCTCTCAGGCGGCGCTCTCTGGAGAGCTGGCCGGCGTAACCTGGCGCGCAGCCTGGGTGCGTGATCAGTATCTGCTCGGTCCCCAGACCAATTCCAAGCAGGCCAAGCAAGTCCCCTATCGCAGCTTGGAGCGCTTGCCCGAACTGACATTAGGCCGCTCCGGAAAGTTGGCCCAAGGCCTCTGGAGCTATCGCCTCTCGGCCGCTTGGGGGCGCTATCGCGAGCAGGCACTGGACGGTAGCTCGCGGGTCAGCAGCAGGTTTGACGGGGCGCTCAGGGTTACCCTGGCAGATTTGGCGTTATTCTCATCTGCGCTGCATCTGAAGCTGGACGCCGGCTATCGTCTGACCTTCTATGGGCTGAGCGAGCGGCGCGAGGCTTGGGAGGCGCTGCCCACGCTGAGCTTGGCCCCCTTCTCCGGCTTCAAGGCCTCTTTAGCCTACAGCTTCCGGCGGGTGCAAGGCAAAACCCCCTTCAGCTTCGACCGGCTGACGCTGGCCAATCTGCTGCGAGGGCAAGCCCACTGGAGCGTGGCCGGCTGGGGCGCCTCGCTGAGCAGCAGCTACGATTATACCGGGCGGCGTTTCGCCCCGGCACAACTGGCGCTGAGCCATCAGGCCGGTTGGTCACAGACCACGCTCAACTGGCAATATGATCTTAATCTAGGCCGACCGATCACCCTAGGTTGGAGCGAGCGGCTGCGCTGGCGCCGGCTGGCCCTCTCGCTGAGCGGGGGCTATGATTTCCGGCTGGCGCACATGCAAGACCTGATCGCCAAGCTCGATTTTGGCCGTCCCCTGCGGGTTGCGCTCGATCTCAATCTGGAGCGCCTCAGGTTGGAACGGGTCAACTTGCAGAGCGCTCTTGCCTGGCCCGGCTGGCAGTTTTCTTTCGGGGGCGAGTTCAGTCTAGTCCAGGGGCGGCTTACTGCTGTGCAATTCGGGTTGGTCCATCACTTCTGCCATGACTGCTGGCAGATCGGCCTCTATGGCAACGGGCAGCAACTGCAAATTCAGGCGCAGATCAACGCCTTCCCCATGGCCCACCTGAGCTACTCCCCCACCGACCGACGGCTAGCCTTCGGTGCGCAGCATTAAAAAATGCGCCCGGCGCTTGACAGCTTCTTGTCGGCTCTCTTATACTTTTAGCCTGAGCTAGCGGGCTCGAAATAATATAAATGACAGGAGGACAGAGTATGAAAGGCAGACGACTAGGTGGCTATCTGAAGCCGTGGGAGGCCTCGCGCTATTTGGGTATTCCGGTTGAGGAGATATATCAGCTGCTCCAGAGCGACGAGCTGCCAGGAGTGCAGATAGACGGCCAATGGCGCGTTTCGCTGGAGAAGTTGGAGGAGTGGCTGGACGAGGATGTCTCCCCAAAAGAACTCAAGCATCTGGCCGGGCATCTGAAGGGCGCAGACCCGAAAAAGATCAAGCAGTTGTTGCAGCAGGTTGACAGCCCCTCCGACAACTCCTAAACTAGGGGTCATATTTCAGCTAGCTATAGGGAGAGCAAATATCCGAATGAGAGCTTCAAGATTGGGCAATATCGCGTTGGGGCTAGTCTTGCTGGCGGTGCTCTATTTCGTGGCTCTCCAAGCCCAGGGGTTGTGGCAGAGTTTTGCCATTAGCGCCCCGAGTGGTGCTCCGCGAGGCAAGCCTAATATTTACCTAGGCATGAGCCCGGAGCAGATCGGCAAGTTGACTTTGACCACCCAAGGGTGCCTCGCCTGCCACAATGTAGACCTCGAGGGTGGGGTGATCGGTCCCTCGCTGGACAACCTGGCCATCCGGCGGCCCGACCCCAAGTGGCTCAGGCGCCAGATCCTCACCCCCCAGCAGGTCATTCCCGGCAGCCTGATGCCCATATTCCCTGGGCTATCCCAGCGTGAGCTCTCAGGGTTGATCGCCTACTTGCATACGCTGAGCCCCAAACGTCCTTCACCGGATAACCAAGGATCGGTGCAGCTCAGCCCGCCGCCGGGGGTCAGCCTCAAGCTGGTGCAGCAGGGCGCCGAGCTCTTCAAATCGGGTAGTTGCGTGGGTTGCCACACGATCAACGGGGTCAGTCGGGGCACGTTCGGCCCCAATTTGACGCATGAGGCGGCACGCCGGCGCAGCGACGAATGGCAGCTCAAACACCTCAAGGATCCGCTTTCGGTATACGTTTGGGGGCAACCTTCGCAGGGTCAATGGATGATGCCCCCTGACGGCGGAATGCGTCTCTCCCAGGCGCAGCTTCAGGCACTGGTCGCTTATATGCAGAGCCTGAAATGAGCTGACCTGCCGGGATCATTGTCCAAATCAAGAGAAGGAGTATACGCGCGAAATTATGTGGAAGAGTGATATCGCTCCGCGGCTGAGCCTGATGGTCCTACTGCTGTTGCTCGTCGGTTTGAGCCTGCCCGACCCGCGGCTTGAGGCGCAAGGCTTTGGCTCATTGCCTGATCTGGTGGTCAAGAGCCTCCAACTGAGCAACGAGCAGCCGTTGGCCGGCGAGAGCTTGACGCTGACCGCCACCATCGCTAATACCGGCTTCGGCAACGCGGAGGGTTTTTTTAATGTGAGCTTTCTGGTAGATCGCAGCCAGATAGGACGGCGCCAGCTCAACGGCTTGCGAGCGCGGCAGCAAGCGACGGTGCAAATCAACTGGAAGGCGCAACTGGGCACCCATACGCTCGAGGTCGAGGTTGACCAACCCTTTGGCCGGATCGTCGAATCGAACGAGACCAATAATGACCTGAGACGCAAGATCACCGTCCTGCCTTTGCAGGGAGTCCGCTCGCTCACCGGGGAACTGCTAGGCGCGGTAGCTCAGGGTTTAGAGAGAGCAGGTCAGTCCTTACAGCTCAAGCCCGATCCTGATCTCTTCAAGCTCTTAAACCGGCTGACCGAGGCTTTGGGAGCGGCTAGTGGGGCTTTTTCGCAGGCTGCCTCGAGCTTGGAGGGCGCACCCGCAGGACTTCCCGCGCAGTTGGCCCAAGAGCCGCAGGTGCAGATGAGTTCAACCTTCTCCGGGCTTTACGCCGATTTGGCCCAGTCACTGAAACAGGCCCAGCGAGCATTGAGCCAGGCCAATTTGGCCTCGGCCGAGGCGGGGCTCGACCGGACCAAAGACCGGCTGGCCCAGCTGGCTGAGCTATCGCTGGCCGGCATTAGACTGACCTCGCTGGCACGGGCGGCGGCCACCTTGCAGCAGGTCATCGAGCAGACCAAGCAGTTGGAGAAGGCGCTGGGGGGAGACCAAAATGTCCCGGTTGACCAGGTGGTCACCGATCTATTGGACCAACTGAGTGCCACCGGTCAAGATATGGTCAGCGCGGGCCAGCAGACGGTGCAGTCGGCCTCGCAGCGCATGGTGCGCTTCCGCGACGCTGAAGGCAAGTCTTTGCAGCGTTATTTTAGTGGGCAGGAGCTGGAGATCGCCGCGCCGGGTGCTGGGTCGCTGCAATGGGTACTATTCGATCCTGAGGGCAAGCTGCTCGCCCAGCTTCAGACCAAGTCGGAGCGGCTGCATTGGTCGGGCCATACCGACGAGGGCGCGCCTCTGCCGGCCGGCAGGTATTTCTACCGGGCGGAGGTCACAGAGGGTCGGGAGGCGCGAGTCGAGTTGGGGACGCTCACCGCCGAGTCTGCCACAAAATCCTCTACAAATTAGCAATTAGGAGGCATGCTCGCGATGTGGACCACTGTGCTAGCCCTGTTCTTCCATCTGAGCGGCGCGGCCCTTTGGCTGGGCGGACTGGCTACGCTGAGCTGAGCGATGGCATTTCCACCCAATTTTCACCTGAGCTCCATTCCTTTTCCACACGCTGAGGGGTAAGATGCTCTACGAGGACGCGAGAGAGGCTTCGGAGATATTGAGAAGATGGCCGCAAGAGATAGCAGCAGCTAGAACCACCTCCTTACAGGTTGCACACCTAGCAGCAGACCGCCCGGACAAGCTCCGGGCGGTCTTGCTTTGGCGGTCCCAAGGGCCGAGGTTAGCATGTCCCTAAGGCAAGCTCCGGCGGCGCCGGGCAGCCACCGATCCGCTGCATTGGCCGGCCTGCGCCTGCTCGACCTGACCCGGCTACTGCCCGGTCCCTATACCACGCTGATCTTAGCTGACCTGGGCGCCGAAGTGATCAAGATCGAGCGGCCGGGCGAGGGTGACCCGGTGCGCGCCATCCCACCGCTGCTGCCCGGCGGAATCGGTGCTCGCTTCGCTGCCCTCAATCACAATAAGAAATCTTTGGCGCTGGAGCTGAAAGCACCTGCAGGTCGTGAGATTCTTTTCAAACTGGTAGAGCAAGCCGACCTGATCGTCGAGGGCTTTCGACCCGGAGTAGCCCAGCGCTTGGGCATAGACTATCCGGCTGCTTCAAGTGTCAATGAAAGCATAATCTATTGCTCGCTCAGCGGTTTCGGCCAGGACGGCCCCTATCGCGATCGGGTGGGGCACGATATCAACTACGTGGGAATCGCCGGCCTGCTGAGCCTGACCGGCCCAGACCAACCTACCATTCCCGGTGTGCCCATAGCCGATCTGGCCGGTGGGCTCTTCGCCGCGTTGGCCATCCTGGCAGCGCTGCTGAAGCGCGGGCGCACGGGACAGGGCGAGTTTATAGATCTCTCCTTGACAGACTCTGCTCTTTCCCTGATGATCCTGCACACGGCCGAGCTGGCCGCTACCGGTCAGAGCCCTCGTCCGGAAGCAATGGTGCTCACCGGCGGTTATGCCTGCTACAATATCTATCGCACTCAAGATAAAAAGTATCTGACCGTGGGTGCGCTGGAGCCGCGCTTTTGGACCGCTCTCTGTCGGGCGCTAGGCCGGGAAGAGCTCATCCCCGAGCAGTTGGCCCCGGAGCAACGCCAGCACGAGCTTATCGGCGAATTGCAAAAAATCTTTGCCGGCAAGAGCCAATCGGAGTGGCTCAGTTATTTTCAGGGGCTCAACTTGCCAGTGGGACCGGTCAATGATCTAGCAGCCGCGCTCGATGACCCTCAAATACGCCACCGGCAACGGGTTGATCGAGCTAGTAGAAGCGTGGGATTGCCCTTTCAACTAAGCGGCAAGCCGTCTGCGCCGGCCGGACGCGCTCCCCGGCTGGGTCAGCATAGCGGTGAGATTTTGAAGGCACTTGGCTATTCGGAGGCCAGCATACGCGCGCTAGCTGCCCAGGGGATCATCGGGTTGCAGGCGTAGGGCGGTCTTGGGAGAGGGAGAAATCGGGCAATATCAGGCGGCGCTGGCCTTCCGGCTGCCGGTCTGGACCAGATGCGTCCGCTTGAGCAGATAGGCTATCCCTCCAGAGATGATTGCCAGCACGATGAAGGTCACGAAACCGCTGGCATAGCCGCTCTGCCCCTGCACCCGCACGAAGATCCCCAGCACCGGCGGGATGGCGAAGCCACCGAAGGCGCCTAGCCCCCCGACCCAGCCGGCCGCGCCGCCGACCGCCTCTGGGACCTCCTGAGGCACCAGTTTGAAGACGGCAGCATTGCCAACGCCCATCCCCAAGGCCATCAGGATCTCGGCCAGCACGGCCAGATAGTAGTCGTGCGAAACGGTCATCAGCACCGCTCCGACCAGCATGGTCAGTAGCGCCAGGATAGCCGTGTTCTCTCCGCCAATTCGATCCGCCACCGATCCTCCCACGATGCGAATCACCGAAGTGAGAATAGCATAGAGCGCGGTGAGCATGGCAGCGGTGACTGCACCGACGGCGAAGAACGATTCCCAGTAGGTCGGCAACCAGGCGGTCAGGGCGATGAAACCACCGAAAGTGCTGAAATAGATGACCACCAGAGCCCAGCTCTTCCACACCCGCGCCGAGATCATCAGGCTGTCGGTCAGACTGCCTGCGGGGAAGATCTCCTGGCCCTGCCGGCGGGCTACACGCTTGGCTTTCTGGGCGGCTGTGCCTTGGCTGCGCAGCTGAAAATACCAGGCATTGAGCCCGCTCCGGTAATAGAGGGCGGTGCCGATGATCAGAAAAATCAACCAGGCCAGATAGGAGCCGGCCAAGCCCCAGGAAGCAAGCGCCAGAGGGAGCAGGAAAGCGAACAGCCCCGGCGCGATGTTACCGATGCCGGCATAGGTCCCCAACGCCCAGCCCTGGCGCGATTTAGGGAACCAATAGGAGACCTGGCTGATGCCCACCGAGAAGGTCGCAATGCCGCAGCCGCTCAGCAACCCCAGCAGCAGAATCAGGGGATAGAGACTGGCATTCAAGTGATCGGGGTAGAGCGTAAAGATCACCAGGGACAGGCCCAGCATCCCCACGATGGAGAGGGCCAGCAGCACCAAAAACGGCTTGCGCCCGCCGGTGGTATCCACCCAGGCCGAAAAGGGAATGCGCAGCAGCGAGCCGGACAAGGCAGGCATGGCCACCAACAGACCGACCAACACCGGGCTCAAATCCATGACCTCTTTGAAGCGTTGCGCCGTGGGGCCAAAGAGCGAGACGGCGGCGAAGCCGATGAAGAATCCCAGCGTGGCACCGAAGAGCCCCTCGTTGGGGCTACCTTTGACCGTCGGCATTAGCGCCCCCTCCTCATGCGCCGGTTCCAGATGACCACCTGATAGGGCCGCCACAGGTAGGTGATGGGCACGGTCACCAGATGCACCAGCCGGGTGAAGGGAAAGAGCAGGATGATAAAGAAGCCCCACAGCATGTGCAGCTGGACGATCCAGGGCAGGGCGGTGACGTATTGAATCTGCGGCTGGAAAACCACCAGAGAGAAGAGCCAGGGAACGGCCGTATGCAGGTACCAGTCAGAGCCCCAGCGGTAGAAGAGCGCCACCCAGAAGCCCAACGCCACCTGAACCAGTAGCGCTACCAGCAGCGCCCAGTCCATCGCTGAGGTGACCGCAAAGACACGGGCACTGCGCAGACGACGCAGGATCAGCAGCACCAGACCAAGCAAAGTCAGCAGCGCCAGCGCCAGACCGGTGACTTCCAGCACATAGAGGCGCAGCGGCGCGGCGATTAACTGGGCCCAGGCTCTGGGAAAGAGCGCCGCCAGCAAGTGGGCCGAGAGGATGATCACGATGCCATAATGCCAGGGCACCGAGCCCCAAAATAGCTGACGGTTCTCTAGAAATTGCGAGGAAAAACTCGAATAAGAGAACCGATCGCTGCGATAGCGATAGATGCCAAACAGCACGGCCAAGACGACCGCGACATACGGAAAGGCCACAAAGAGTACCAGGTCAATCATCAATTGCCTCCTCTCTGAGATGCTGTTGCTAATCGGTCCAGCCCGCTGGGCTGCGAGCGGAGCACCTGTTGCAAAGCCCGAAAGACCCCGGCGTAGGGATGGTCGGCCCGCTCCTGCTCCTCACTGAACATCTTGTCCAGTGCCGGCAAAAGAGCCTCCGCGATGAGCTCTCTGCTCAACTCTTCATCATGGCAAACGGCTAGAAAGCGCAGGATGACCGGTAGATGGTCCGGCAGCTCAGTCTCCCCTGCCATATCGAACCCCTGAGCGCGATAGCGCGCCTTGAGCTCCGTTAGAAAAACGGAGCGTTTATAGTTCTCACCCAGGAGGTAATAGCCCAAATGCAACGGGAAAGTTGTGTCCCAGTCGAAGGTGCCGGTGTAGAGCTCTTGCAAGCGGCCCAGGGGCATCGTCTGGACCAAGCCCCGGAATTCGCCCAGCAGCAAGCGAGCCTCAAGCGGGACGAGCGCCTCGCAGGCCCGCACTGTATCAATCAGGCTGGCTTGGGGATAGTTCAGGATCTCAGCGAAGTACCGCAAGACGCGCCTTTCGTTGCTAGTTATATCGGTCATCGCCGACATGCTCACCACCTGCGCTCCGGGCTCTGACGGAAGCCAAAGCCGGCCTCCAGCTTGTGGGTGTACGGATCCAGCGTGGCCTCGATGGCCTGCTCGCGCGCCAGCGGCGGGATGACGAAGCGCTCCTCGTAGGTGGGCCGCGCGGTCAGACGGACGATCGCCTCGGCCTCCTCGGGAGTTGTCTCTCCCAACTTCAAGGCCATCTGTGCTTCGGCTTCCGAGATGTCCTTGACCTGCTTCGCACGCATGTAGAGGCGCACCGCGATCAGCTTGCGGTAGACCGCCTCCATGATTCTTTCGTTGCCGGCCGAGAACATACCGGCCATGTAGCGCAAGGGCAGCCGCGCCTGCTCCAGCGAGCTGAACATCGGTGCCAGCCCCTCCTCGTGACCGTCGGCCAACTCGTAGCGTCCCTGCTGGAGTTTGGCCAGCACCGGCAGCATCGGTGGCACGTAGAAGAGCATCGGCAGGGTGCGAAACTCCGGGTGCAAAGGCAAGGCCAGCTTCCAGCGCATCACGAACTTATAGACCGGCGAGTTCTGGGCTGAGGCGATCATTTGATCGGAGATGCCACTGGCTCTGGCGTCTCCGATCACCTTGGGATCAAACGGATCTTGGATGAGTGAGCGTTGGGCCTCGACCAGCTCGGCATCGGATACGCCGGCCGCCTCCTCGATGCGGTCGGCATCGTAGAGCAGCACCCCCAGATAACGAATGCGCCCCACGCAGCTATGAAAGCAGGCCGGCGCTTGGCCGGTCTCCAGCCTGGGAAAGCACAGGATACACTTCTCGGACTTGCCGGTGTTCCAGTTGAAATAAGTTTTTTTATAAGGACAGCCGGAGATGCACATCCGCCAGGCGCGGCACTTCTCCTGGCTGATGAGCACGATGCCGTCCTCACCGCGCTTATAGATCGCCCCGGCGGGGCAGGCGGCCACGCAGCCGGCGTTCAGACAATGATTGCAGATGCGCGGCAGATAGAAGAAGACCACCCGCTCCAGCTCGTTCATCTGCTCGCGCTCTTGGGCGCTGAGCCGGGACAAGTTAGGATCATTGGCCGCGTAGATCGGTGAGCCGCCCAGGTCATCGTCCCAGTTGGGACCGGCCTCGATCGTCTCGATGGTCTTGCCGGTGATCAGCGAGACCGGTCGAGCGGTGGGCTGATCGTCCCCCTCCGGCGCGTTGAACAGATTCTCGTAATCATAAGTCCAGGGCTCGTAATAATCATCTACCGTGGGCAGATAGGGGTTGAAGAAGATGTTAGCCAGCGCCCCGCCGCGGCCTTGCAGTTTGAGCCGCAGCTTGGAGGAATGGCCGTTCGCCCCGCTGCGCTCCCAGCCACCTTTGTACTTCTCCTGGTCTTCCCAGAGGGTGGGGTAGCCGGTGCCGGGCTTGGTCTCCACGTTATTCCACCACATGTACTCGGCGCCCACCCGGTCGGTCCAGATGTTCTTGCAGGCCACACTGCAAGTATGACAACCGATGCACTTATCCAGGTGAAAGACCATCGAAACTTGGGCTCTAATGTTCATCGTCTTTACCTCCGACATTCAGTTGCGAGATAGGGGCCCAGTGTGCTACCGTTGGTTGAGTTCAGACGACATATTCTCTGAAACTGGAAGTGAAAGCGATGCATCAAGCACGACAGCAGATTGCCCCTGGCATTGAAGCTGGGCCTGACCTGGTCTCCGGTACTCCGGTGTTGCAAGGAACGCGTATACCGATTTGGGCGGTGGTCCGGGCCTTGGTTGACTTGGGGAGCATAGAAGAGGTGGCTCGGTCCTATGAGGTCGAGCCGGAACAGATAAAACAGGCTCTCTCCTATACGGCGGACGTGCTCGAAGATATCCGTGTTGGGGTCCTGACCTAACCGATGCACCTGCTGGTTGATCAGAACATCCCACCGCAAGTTGCTGACGAACTGGTGACCTTGAGGTATCAGGCCAGCCATGTGGGCCGCCTGGGCATGGCCCGAGCTGATGACAGTGAGATCATCCGCTACGCGGAAGTTCATCGCATGGTGCTGGTGACGCAAGACCTGGGAATCGCTCTCAAAATGCCTCAGCGGCACTTCGGCTTGATCACCCTGCGCAAGGTTCCTGTTCCACAGATGGCAACGGCTATCAGCGACATGTTGCAGGATCTGGCTGCCGCTGGCATCTCCCTTGAAAATGCCTTCATCACGATCGAGCCAGGGCGTTATCGCCTGCACGCTCCTTGAACGTTCCATCTCTCGATTCATCTCACCACTCCAATTTGGACAGCTTGCGCACCACGCAGTAGGTGTCCCGGGTGAAGACGCCGATCGGCCCCCAATAGTTGAAGCCGTAAGTGAACTGAGCGTAGCCTCCGGCCAGCTCCACCGGGTTGATGCGCGTGCGGGTCAGGCTGTTATGGCCGCCGGCGCGTTTGCCGCCCCGCAGCTGCGACTTGGGAATGTAGATCGTCCGTTCCACCGCATGGTAGTAGAGACAGGTCCCCGGCTGAACCCGCGAGCTGACCGCCACGCGGGTTACTACCACGCCATTATCGTTGTAGACCTCCACCCAGTCGTTGTCTACCAGACCGATCTTTTCGGCCTCTTTATCGTTGATCCAGATCGGGTCCATACCGCGCGAGAGGGTGAGCATCCGCAGATTATCTTTATAAGTTGAGTGGATGCCCCATTTGCCATGCGGGGTGATGTAGTTGAGCACCAGGGCCTGGTCATCTACCAGGCTCTTGACGATGTCCCCGGTCTGGCGCGGGTCCAGCTTGGGCTTGCAGGTCGGCAGGTGCTCGCCGAAGTCCAGATACCAGGGATGGTCAATGTAAAAGTGCTGGCGGCCACTGAGCGTGCGCCAAGGGACCAGCCGTTCCACGTTGAGGCACCAGGCGGCGTAGGCCCGGCCGTCGTTGACGATGCCGGTCCAGCAGGGGCTGCCCAGCGTGCGGCGCACCTGACGGGTCAGATCGAGAAAGTTCATCCGCACGCCGCGATTCTCCTCGGCCAAGTCGGCCAAGGGCAGACCCACCCGCTCTTCCTCATGTTTATACGCCTCATAGGCCACCTCGCCGTTGGTCTCCGGGGCGAGATAGAGCAGCACGTTGGCCGCGTCGAGCGCGTCCTCCAAGCAGGGGTACCTCTGCCCGTTCCACTCCACGCAGCGCAGGCGGCGCGGATCGGGCGAGCCGCCTACCGGGTTTTTCAATAAATCATCGTAGAACTTCTTGATCGGAATGCGGACGCCGTTGCCGCCGATGCCATCCTCGCGAATCCGGGGGCCCAGCGAGATGAAGCGCTTATACAGATTGAGATAATCTCGCTCGGTGACCTTGAGGTGGGGCATGGTCACGCCGGGCAGCGGCTCGCACTCTCCGGCGCGCCAGTCCTTCGGTTCTGTCTGAGCCAGCTCGTCGGGCGTGTCGTGCAGCAGTGGCACGGTCACCAGGTCCTTGACCGGCTCCGGGAAGATCTGAGGAGCCAGCTCGCTGACCTTCTTGGCGAACGCTTTGAAAATCTCCCAGTCGCTCTTCGCCTCCCAGACCGGCGGGACCGCCTGGCCCAGGGGATGCACGAAGGAGTGCAGATCGGTGGTATTGAGATCATTCTTCTCATACCAGAAGGCCGCCGGGAGCACGATGTCCGAGTACAAGGCCGAAGAGTCCATGCGGAAGTTCAGATCTACGACTAGATCCATCTTGCCCCGCGGGGCCGGCTCACGGAACTTCACCGTCTTGACCCGTCCCTTGGCCTTCTCCTCAGCCACGATGTTGTCATGGGTGCCCAGATAGTGCCTCTGGAAGAACTCGGCCCCCTTGGCGCTAGAGGCCATGGCGTTGCCGCGCCAGATGATCCAGACCCGCGGCCAGTTCTCCGGTGCGTCCGGATCGTCCACCGCGAATTTGAGAGGCGCATGATCGTTCTGATGCTTATTCTTATCTCCAGATTTTAGTTGCTCAACCACCCAGTTGACGATCTCCTCTTCGGTCTTCGCTCCGGCGGCCTGCGCTTCTTTGATGATCTCCAAGGGGTTCTTATTGAACTGGGGGAAGAAGGGCATCCAACCCAGCCGCACCGCCAGGGCTTCCAAATCTATGGCGTGGCCCTTGGCCCAGCGGGTCTTAGGCGGGACCGGGGCATATTCGGAAAAATCGCCCTCATAGCGCCACTGGTCGCTATGCACATAATGCCAAGTCGGGGTCTGCTGGCGGCGCGGTGGCTTGGCCCAGTCCAAGGCGAAGGCCAGGCTAGTCCAGGGGGCGATGAGTGTTAGTTTCTCTTGACCGACATAATGGTTCATCCCGCCACCGTTGCGCCCGCAGCAGCCACAAAGAATCAGGGCGGTGATCGGGGCACGATAGGCCAAATTATTGTTGTACCAGTGATTGATGCTGGCCCCGATGATGATCATCGAGCGACCCTTGGTCACCTCGGCATTGGCGGCGAACTCGCGTGCCAGGCGGGTGACCGTCTCGCGACCGATGCCGGTATATTTTTCCTGCCAGGCGGGGGTATAAGGCGCTTCGGCCTCGTAATTCTCCGGATAATCGCCCGCCAGGCCACGGCCCACGCCGAACTGGGCGTTCAAGAGATCGAAGACGGTGGTCACGGCGATTCGCCCCTCGTCGGTCTCGACGTATTTGACCGGCACGCCGCGCTCATAGGTCTTGCTCTCCAGGAACTCATAGAACGACACTTGCACGACCTCATCGTGCCCCTCGAGAAAGCTGAGCGTCGGGGCGAGCGGGCTGTCGTCCAGCCCGTCCTCCATCTTGAGGTTCCATTGGCCCTGCTGCTCCTGCCAGCGGAAGCCCACCGTCCCTTTGGGCATGCGCGGCTCATCGCTACGCTCGTCCCAAATGAGCAGTTTCCAGTCGCCATTTTCCGCGCCCTGATAGCGCTGCAAGCGATTGGCGCGCAGGAAGCGTCCGGCCCGATAGCCCTCTTCCTCCGGCTCCAGGGCCACCAAGAAGGGAGCATCGCTGTATTTCTTGAGATAATCCACGAAATAGGGCACCTGACGCTCGGCGTGGAACTCTTTTAAGATCACGTGATTGATCGCCATCCACAGCGCGGCATCCTGCCCGGCCTGCACCGGAATCCACCAGTCGGAGTATTTGGCCACCTGGCTGAAGTCCGGAGCGATGACCACGAACTTGGCCCCCTCGTGGCGCGCCTCGGCGATGAAGTGCACGTCCGGCGTGCGGGTCATATTGAGATTGGAGCCCATGGAAATGATGTATTTGGCATTGTACCAGTCGGCGCTCTCGCAGACGTCGGTCTGATCGCCCCATACTTCGGGAAAGGCGTTGGGCAGATCGGCATACCAGTCATAGAAGCTCATGTTCACCCCGCCGAAGAGCTGCAAGAAGCGCGAGCCGCCCGCGTATGACAGATAGGACATCGCCGGGATGGGCGAGAAGCCGAAGACCCGATCCGGCCCCCACTTTTTGGCCGTATACAGACAAGCGGCGGCGACGATCTCCAATGCCTCGTCCCAACTGGCGCGGCGGAAGCCGCCCTTGCCGCGGGCTTTCTGGAAGCGGGTGCGCTTCTGCTCGTCTTCCACCAGCGAGGCCCAAGCTTCAATCGGGTTATCATGCTGAGCGCGGGCTGCGCGCCACAGATCCACCAGCGCGCCGCGAATATAGGGGTACTTGACCCGAATCGGGCTGTAGACGTACCAAGAGGCCGAGATGCCCCGTTGGCAGCCGCGCGGCTCGTAGGGGGGCAAGTGGGAGTCCAGCAGGGGATAGTCCGTCTGTTGCATCTCCCAGGTGATGATGCCATCTTTTACGTAGACGGCCCAAGAACAGCCGCCGGTGCAGTTGACTCCGTGGGTGCTGCGAACTACCCGATCGTGTTGCCAGCGATTGCGATAGAACTCTTCCCACTGGCGCGCTTTGGGGTCGATCAAATCCTGAATCCAGCCCATCTGTTCTGCCTCCCTCTTATCTATCTATTTTGATCCTCGTTTTACCAGGGACTGCCGTACCCCAGGCAGACGCCGCCGCCAGGTGAGTTGGGCCAGCACCAACAGCACGATCAGCCCGGCCAGGGACAAGAGAGCCAACTGCCCGATCGCCTGGGTGGGCCGCTGGGCTACCGCCCCCTTGAAGAAGGCCAGCAGATTGGCCTGCTCCTGCGGGGTGAGCGGCTCGGAGGCATAGATCGGCTTCATCGGCGGCACGTTCTGGGGCCAGGTGATCATCGCTGCTCCCAATTTGCCGTACACCAGGGTCAGGTCCGGTCCCAGCGCCCCGCCGCCCAGCGCCCCGATACCGGCGATGCTATGGCAGGCCATGCAGGAGAGACCGCCGTTCTGGAAGGCGATCGCACCGGTGAACAGGTCCTTGCCGATGATCGGATTGCCGGTGGTCTCTGGGGCCTTCTTACCCGCCGGTAGCTGAGGCTTGGATGCTTGCGCCACGCTGGCCAAATAAGCGATGAGCTCTTCGGCTTGGGCTTTGCTCAGCCCCAAGTTGGGCATGGGCACGTTGTTGTATTTCTTGAGTAATTTAATGGCAATGGGATCCTTCTCGGCCAGCATCTTGTCCGGCTCCAGCAGCCAGCGGATCAGCCAAGCACGCTTTCGCTGGGCGGTTACCCCCTTGAGGTCCGGGCCCACCCGGTCACCCTGACCGATGGTGTGACAGGCTGCGCATCCTTTCTGTTGGAACAGTTTCCCTCCCGCTTCCGGGGAGGGCCCTGGTGGGGCCGCGGCGAGCAAGATGGAGCCTGCCAAGCTCAGCAGCAGAGCCAGCAGCGCCATGGCTCTCCAGGGCTTGCCCGCTTTGATGCGACTTGTATTCATTATGCTCCGCCTCCTGATCGTTACAAATAATAACCTGCCGAGATTAATTCGAGCAAGTTGCAGAGTACTGCCCAGGTTCGGCCGGACCAAGCCGGGCTACCGGCCAACCGGGCGATGCGGAGGGGGACTAGCAGTGAGGTAAATCGCCGTTTGGCCTGGTTGGCGTTGGTATACAGTCGTGCCGATCCATCGGCATTAGCCGTGGGGAGTAGTCACGATCAGGTCATGACGATCGGAGGCGCGCCGCCGACCGATGCGCAGCGTTCCGATGGGCAATCGCCCGATCAGCCCTACCACCGCATCACAGCCGTCGATCCTCATGGTGATCAGTTGCTCCAAGCGAAAGTGCTTATGGTGGAGCAACCCTTCGATCACCGCCGGCTCGTAGCTGCTGACCCAAGCTAGGCGATCGCCGCCACTGAAGTGCAGGGCGGTCTCATTCTCCTTGGGGTCCGCGGTCGGGTCGAGGCGAATCGGTTGCCCTTGATATTTGCGCTCGATTTTATATCCACCAGAGCTCTTCACGGTGTTCATCCCTCACTTTTTTAAAGATGCAGCTATCTTAGCAGCACCGGGCTGCTGCGGCAAGCAAACCAAGATGAGAAGCTCTTTTTCATCCCTAGCCCAGCAGCAGCGTGCCCAAGCCCAGTAGGAAGAAGAAGCCGCAGATGTCGGTCACCGTGGTGAGCAGGATGGTCGCGGCCAAGGCCGGGTCGGCACCAAAGAAGCGCAGTCCCAGTGGGATCAGTGCTCCGGCCACCCCGGCCATGATCAGGTTGAAGAACATGGCCAAGGCCACCACCAGCCCCAAGAGGGCGCTGCCCTGCCACAGATAGGTGATAGCAGCGACGATGCCGCCGATGAGCAGACCGTTCAACGTGCCTAATAAGATCTCCTTGCGCAGCACCTGCCAGCCGCTGCCTGGCTCGACTTCGCCCAAGGCCATCCCTCGCACTACCACCGTCACCGTCTGCGAGCCGGCGTTGCCTCCCTGGCCGGCCGCGATGGGCATCAAAACCGCCAGGGCAGTGAACTTGGCGATGGTGCTCTGAAAGACTCCTACCACCGCGGCGGCGGCGAAGGCGGTCAGCAGATTGATCGAGAGCCAGGGCAGCCGGCGACGCAGCGAGGCATACCAGGGGGAGAGGGCCCGCTCCTCGGGGAGCACCCCGACCAGCCGCTGCATGTCCTCGGTCTCCTCCTCGCGAATGACGTCAATCACATCGTCCACGGTGACGATACCCAGCAGGCGATCTTGGGCGTCTACCACCGGCAAGGCCAAGAAACCGTAGCGCTGGAAGAGATGAGCTACCTCTTCTTTATCGGTGTCATCGCGCACGCGCAGTACCTGGCGATCCATGATCTGCCGGATGGGCCGTTGTGGGGGCTGGATGATCAGCTCGCGCATGGAGAGCACCCCTTCCAGCCGGCCGGCCTGGTCCACGACATAGGCGTAGTAGATCGTCTCAACCTCATCGGCCAACTGTCGCAGCCGGCCGATGGCCTGCTGGGCGGTGAGCTGCTCCGGCAGCGCCACCACCTCCGGAGACATGATCCCGCCAGCACTGTCGGGCGGATAGGCGATCAGGCGACGCAGGGTGTGCGCCTCCGGCCGTTCCATCTCACCGAGCAGGGCGCTACGCGTGGCGGCGGGCAGCGAGCCCATCAGGTCGGCCGCCATATCGGGGGACATCTCCGCCAAGATCTGGGCCGCCTGGCTCTGGGGCAGTTGGGCCAGCAGCAGCGATGATTCTTCCGGCTCCATGTGATCGAGCACCTCGCCGGCCGCCTCCGGCGACAGCTCGGTGATGATCTGCGCCGACTCCTTTTGGGGCTTCTCGGCCAGCTCTTCGGCCAACTCCACCCGTTCGGTCTCATGGATCGGCTCAGCTCGGCTCTGCTGTTCTTTGTCCAAGGGTATCACCTCCCGGATGATTCGCTGAACCACGGACGAGGGCAAATAGAAGATTCGCCCATACAGTGAGAAATAATCGTGTTTTGCCAGCTCGAGAGACCACCCTGCGGCCCGGCCGGCCGGGCCGGTTTGCAAGGGCGCAGTAAATATTCTAAACTTTTACTCGGAGTGATGCCATATGTCCGGACATTCAAAATGGGCCAATATCAAATACCGTAAGGGGCGCCAAGACGCGCTGCGCAGCAAGCAGTTCTCCAAGTTCTCGCGGGAGATCATCATGCTGGCCCGCCGGGAGCCCGACCCGGCAGCCAACCCGGCCCTGGCCGACACCATCGCCCGGGCGCGCGCGATCAACATGCCCAAGGAGAACATCGAGCGGGCCATCAAGCGGGCCACCGGCGAGCTGCCGGGGATGCAATTCGAGGAGGCGACCTATGAGGGCTATGGCCCTCATGGGGTGGCAGTGCTGCTGCGAGTGGTCACCGACAACAAGAACCGCGCCGTGGCGGCGGTGCGCCATGTCTTCGAACAGTATGGCGGCAGCCTGGAGGGCAAGGTGGCCTGGCTCTTCGAGCGCCGCGGGGTGATCACCCTGAACAAGGCCGCCCTGGGGGATCATGATCCCGATGAGCTGACCCTGAGCGCCCTGGAGCTGGGGGCCCAGGATGTGGAGGACAAGGGGGAGGAGTTGGAGATCTATTGCACTCCGACGGAGCTGGCCCGGTTGCGGGCCGGCCTGGAAGAGTTGGGTGTCTCGGCCCAGAGCGCCGAGGTGAGCATGGTGCCCAAGACGACCGTCCCGCTGGAGGGCAAGGAGGCCACACACATCCTCAAGTTCGTCGACAAGCTGGATGAGCTGGACGACGTGCAAGAGATCTATGCCAATTTCGATATACCCGACGAGGTGCTGGAGCAGGTCGGGCAAGAAAACTAGCCTAACTTAACCTGTGGGAGGCGATGAGCTATGGGGCTGAAAACTAAATATTGGCGAGCGCTGGTCTTGGGAGTGGTGCTCCTCAGCGTCGGCCTGCTGCCCGCCGGGACGGCCTGGGGACAGACGAGCCCACCGACGGTAGAGGTGGCACCGGCGAGCAACACCAGCGGGCTGGGGGTGGGTCTCAAGCTCAGCGGAGATCTGATCCCCTTCGTGATGCTGCGTCTCAGCCATCAGCTCGCCCTGGAGGTCGGCCTGCCGCTTAGCGCGCTGGGCAGCGGCCTGTTGGCGATGATGCTGGATATTAAGTTCTTCCTTCCCCTGGAGAGCCTGCCGCTCAAGCCCTTCCTGGGCGGAGGGGTGACCTTTGCCATGGGTGGGGTAGGAGCCGGGATTGGGGTGCTGATCGTACCCAGCGTGATCGGAGGCGCCGAATTTCAGTTTCCCACTTTCCCCTTGAGCCTCTTCGTCGAGGCGGGGCTCTCCCCCGGTGCGCCGGCCACCCTCTCGGTGGCCCTGGGGGCACGCTATGACTTCTAGGTCCACAATAATCAGAGAAAGGGAGTTTTAGCTCATGAAGAAAATGCTGATATTGGTCGTGCTGGTCACCCTGCTCACCTCGGCTCTTGTTGCCACACCAGCTCTAGCTGCTCCTACCTTGCAGATGGCTCCTGCCCTACATCCGGGCATCGGCCTGCAATTCCCGCTGGCCGCGCTGGCCTCGCTGCGCCTGGGTGACCATCTGGCCCTAGAGGCCTCGATGCCCTTCGCTTTTAGCGGCCTGGTCTCCTTCGAGGCCTCGCTGGATGCCAAGCTCTATTTGGGAACGGTCACCGTGGCCAAGTTGACCTTGCGACCCTTCATCGGCGCGGGGGCCACGCTCATCGCAGTTGTCGGCCGCTGGGTCCCGGGGGCGCGCTTGCTCGCCGGCCTGGAGTACCGGACACCGCAGTTGCCGGTTGATATTTTTGCCCAGATCACCGGCTCGCTGATCAGCAGCGGCTCACCCTCAGTGATCTCCGTCGCCGGCAGCCTGGGCGGACGCTATGATTTCTGAGTGTAAGGGCGATCACAAACTTAAAAGGGAGGTGCTGTTAAAGTAATAGAGGCCGGTCATTAAACAGAGAGGAGCATAAACGAATTAAGGAGGAAGCACGGTGGCAAATCGAAGGGTGACAGGTATACCTAGCCTAGAGAGTACTTTGTTGTTGCTGTCAGAAGAATCCAAGATGGAAGAATACGAGATACAGGCGATCGCCTACTGGCTTAATGGAGAGATCGAGGTAGAGGGACAACGTTTGTTCTGCGATGCAGATTTCACTCAGAAATATGGTGGAATCCACAGCTGGCAAATTAAGAAGAGTCTCTTCTGGCTTCGATACAATGGGTGGGTGCGGTACAACGAGCAAAGTAATGGAGAGCCTACTCTCCTTTACGAGATTACTGAGGAGGGAAGGAAAGCTGTGCAAACAATTACAAAGGAGCAAAGCTCTAAAGGAAAGCTAACAACCCAACTGATAAAGGAGCTAGAGCTACATCTAGAAAATAGGAAAGAGCACCAGATATTAGATATCAATGAAAGATTTGACGAATGCAAGAAGAGGTTCTTACAAATGCAAGAGGCAATACCCCTGTAAATAACATATAATATCTCTATCCCATTCATTCCGTCTAAAGGATGTGAGTAAATTGCTTGCTCTTGATGATGTACAGGAGAGAATTAAGGAATTGAGTGATTTCTGGGATCATCTCGATTTTGAAGAAAACAGCGATGTATGCGAATACAAGCAACCACGGAAGATCTATGATACGGTTCATGGTTCAATAGAGATGCCTGGGTTTCTAGTAGACCTCCTGGACAGCCCTCCAGTTCAACGACTTGCTTTTATCCAGCAACTCGGTACAGTGCATAAACTCTATCCAACTGCTAGCTATTCACGGTTAGAGCATATCATTGGCACCTATTGGGCTGCGCGAAAGATGCTACAGGTATTAGAGAAACAGACGAGCATCACGTATGGGCTGCCGCATTGCTTCATGACATTGGCCACTTCCCTCTTTCGCATACTACTGAAAAGTTCATGCAGGGGAAGTTGGAGGGAATACAAGGCGGACTAGAGAAAGAAAATCCCTTACATACCGTTAAGGCTCATGAATTCATAGGCTATTATATTTTAAGCAGTAAGTACTTTGAGAAGAAGATCAGAAGGATTAATCAGATTTACCATGCTGATAGGGTCCAGTTAAACCTCCATAGGATACGTCAGTTTTGCCTCGGTATCTCTCTTACCAACCAAAACCAATTTCTTGCTGATATAGTTAGCGGTACAATTGATGCAGATCGTCTGGATTACTTACAACGTGATGCTCATAATATAGGATTTCCCCGTCTTGTTGATGCTGAACGGGTGTATGAAACGCTTGATGTCGGGGAACGACCTGGAGAAGACCCATTGTGGAGAATATTAGGGATTAAGAACAAAGGTATCTCTGCTGTTCTTACCTTGCTTCGGGCGAGAGAAAGGCTAAACGATGTTGTCTATAAACACCATATAACTACGCTGACAGAACAACTGGTTCTACGTGCCTTAGAGACACAGAAAGAGATTTCTGGACGTGAACTCATTGGCGCTACTGATCCAGAAATGCACAACCTTCTGAAAGACAATCCCTACTTCCAGCGCTATTTATACCGCAAACTGCCCAAGCGCTATTTCTATATCAATATAGAAGCAAAAGTGGACTCTAAACAACTGATGGAGATGGAGTCGCTTCACGGGAAGAGTGAACAAAAGACAAGAGAACTCGCTGCCGAATTGGGACTAACAAGGGAGGATGGGAAGTCTGTATTCTTTGATTTTCTAATTGAGGCGTTGAGTCGAGAACAGAGTGAAATGGTGGAAATCTGGGTCTTCCCTACCGGGGAAATGCCAACTATCGGTACTAAAAGGCTTAGCGCGTTGCTTCAGCGAACAGATATGGCTCCTAGCCAAAAGGTTACTTTAAGGATCTACCTCGATTTTCGGTTGTTAAGGCAGAAAATTAAGGGGAACAACGACATACAAAACATAGATAAGCTTAAACAGGAGGTGAAGAAAGCTGTATGCCAGGTCTTCAAACTAGACTCGGACAAGATTGAGGTCGAAAGAATCCCTAAGCTCTACCAGGAGAACCCAATCGATGATCACAAGGGTGCTTCCTCTTGATCTGTAAGAAGGTCTAAACCGAAAAGCGCTTTAGCTTTCTCTGTTCGCCCGATTTCTCCTGGGAAAGTGCGCTTTAAATCCGATCGGAATTGGCGTGTTAAGATCAGGCCATCGTCGCTGTAAACATCGGTCTCAAACTCAAAATGGTCTTGAGAACCTAGTTCTCCAGGCAGTGATGGGAACCGAAATTCATCAAACTTGATACGCAGTAGGCGCTTTCGGTCTTGATAGTAGGTCTTAATCTGTCGCTCTATCCTAACTCGGATTATCTCACGGAGGCCAACACTGGCAAGATTCTCCTGAAAGATTGGTGAGATAAGGTCTGCATATCTAGGTAGCAGTTGCCAGTCCCTCATTTGGCTAATTGCTAACGATATACCGATATCGTTTAGTTGGTGTGTCGTCTCGTCAATTACAACGGTGTTTTGCAGATGTGCTGCAATGCGCCAGGTAACTAGAACATCCCCGTTATCGCTTCGAAAGCGCAAGTAATGACCTTTCTTAAGCAGTTTAGCACCTTCGAAGTCAAAGTAAACATCTAGAATCTGGTGATGTTCAAGGTCTCCTGCTTCAAGCCCTGGAAGACCGTATGCCTCTAGGAAGCTGAGAGCTTCAGAAGCATGTTTTGAATGTAGCGAAAGCTTCTCTTCGACTTCCTGAATGATCATCACTAATCACCCCTTCTTGATAAGGATAAACTTACTCCATTGCATAAGTCAACTACCTCCCCGTTCTCTTAAAACGCCGGTTGTGTCAAGTGTGGTGTGTAAATCGAGCTCTTTCAGGATGAGCTCCGGCTAAAACCTCCTCCTCCTCCTCACTCATGCTTTTTATTCTACTCCATCGCCAGGGCACTCATCAACCTCAGGCAACTCCTCCGGTTGGAGAAAATGCGCACTACGTGATTCCGCCGCTTGAGTTCCTGCAAGAGCCGCCCCAGCCCGTTCATCGTCCTCAGCATCCGGGGTGGGGTGAGGTAGCTCTGGAAATATAAAGACCGTCAGTGCACGCTTGATCGCTTCCTTCAGCCAAGCCCTTTGGGGCACCTTGGCTCCAGCGTTCCATATGGTAGTAAGTCTGGCACCACTGCCACTTCGCTCTGGGCAAGTAGCAGGCTAAGGCTACCCGCAACTCCCGATGATCGTCAGAGACCACATACTGCACCACCCCAGGGTCCGGCCCCGTTGGAGCAGATGCGGAAGACCTCTCTCCAACTAGCTTCCTCCTCGGTCGGAGCCACCTGGACGCTGAGGATTTCCCGCCACCCCTGCTCGTCAATCCCCACTACCACCAGTACCGTGTCGTCCTCCACCTGTCCATCCTCGCGCACATGCTCGTTAGCGGGCGTCCAGCACCAGATAGAGGTAGCGCTTCTCCAGAGACCGGCTGCGCCACCTCTCCAGCTCCTCGTCCAACTCCTGAGTCGACTGATGCTGTACCTTGGCTCTCAGATTGCGTTGAGACGTCCAAACCTCCTTTACGACTGTGATGCCTCATCTTGAAGGAGTTCTCCGGGTGTCTCAACTTCCTAAACTACCCGTTTTTACACATAATACTATATATAACCCATAACGTGACCCTTGATGGACTTAAGATTGCTTGCTGTCAGCACTTTATCCAATCGTCCAAGCACCTTTTTGGCCTCGCCCTTGACAACCGGTGGAGTTGGTCTTATAATGAAATTGGCAAACTGAATGTTAGATTGCTAATCTCAGCAGAACTACCATGAGGTGAGCGATAATGATCCACTTCGACGCCTTCACCGAGAAAGCTCAAGAGCTTTTCCGCGACGCCTCCCAGCTGCTAGAGCGCTACAAGCACAACCAGCTCGATGTTGAACATCTATTCTATGTGCTGGCCGAGGAGGAGGGCGTAGGCCGCGAGCTGCTGACCAAGATGAACGTGCCGCTCCCCGGCCTGCTCAAAGATCTCGATCGCCTGTTGAGCAAAAAACCCCAGGTTTCTACTACGGTGGGCCAGCAGATATATATTACTCCTCGGCTGGAGAGCGTGGTCAAATCGGCCGAGCTGGAGGCCGAGCGCCTGAAAGATCAGTTCGTGGGCGTCGAGCATCTCCTGATCGCCATCAGCCGCGAGCCCCATCTGGAGCTGCGCCAACTGCTCGACAAATACGGCATTAGCCCCGAAACCGTCTACGGGGCATTGCGCGAGGTGCGCGGCGAGCAGCGGGTGACCGACCGCGAGGCGGAGGGCCGCTATCAGATTCTGGAGCGCTATAGCCTCAACCTCACCGAGTTAGCCCGTAAGGGGCAGCTCGATCCGGTGATCGGCCGCGGGCGAGAGCTGCGGCGGGTAGCCCAGATACTCTCCCGGCGTCGCAAGCACAACCCGGTGCTGATCGGCGAGCCGGGCGTGGGCAAGACGGCCATCGTCGAGGGGCTGGCGCAGCGGATCATCTCCGGCGATGTGCCGGAAACCCTCAAGGATAAAGAGCTGATCTCGCTAGACATTCCGGCCATGGTCGCCGGCTCCAAGTTTCGCGGCGAGTTCGAGGAGCGACTCAAGGCGACCATCAAGGAGGTGGAGGCCGACCACGGACATACGCTGGTCTTCATAGATGAGCTGCACAATATCATGGGAGCCGGCGGGGCCGAGGGGGCCATTGACGCCTCCAACATCCTCAAGCCGCCGCTGGCCCGAGGCAGCTTTCAGGTGATCGGGGCGACCACCCTGGACGAATATCGCCAGCGTATCGAGAAGGACCCTGCGCTGGAGCGGCGCTTCCAAAAAGTACTCATCGGCGAGCCCTCACCGGCTGAGACGGTCGAGATCCTGCGCGGCTTGCGCGCCAAGCTGGAGGAGCATCACCGGCTCAAGATCAGCGACGAAGCCCTGCAGGCCGCGACCAAGCTCTCGCAGCGCTATATCACCGATCGTTTTCTCCCGGATAAAGCTATCGATCTGGTGGACGAGGCGGCCTCCAAGATCCGGGTGGATCGGACCTTCACCCCGGAGATCGAAGAGCTGGAGGGCCAGATTTCCGGCTTGTCAGAACGCCTCTCTGCGCTGGCACCCGCGCGTAAGCGGGAGAAGCTGAGCGAAAAACTGACCGAGCTGCGCGAGCAGCGGGCCAAGTTGGCCGAAGAGCATCAGGCCCGTCAGGGGCAGCAAGAGGTCACTCCCGCAGATATCGCCGAAGTCGTCTCGCTCTGGACCGGCATTCCGGCCCAGCGCATGTTGGAGGAGGAGCGGGCCAAGCTGGCCCAGATGGAGGAGCAGTTGCACCGGCGGGTCATTGACCAACAGGAGGCGGTGCGGGCGGTCTCGCAGGCGGTGCGCCGCTCGCGCGCCGGCCTGAGCGATCCCCATCGCCCCACCGGTAGCTTCCTCTTCTTGGGGCCGACGGGGGTGGGCAAGACCGAGCTCTCCAAGGCGCTGGCCTGGTTCCTCTTCGCTGACCAGGAGGCGTTGCTGCGCATTGACATGAGCGAATACATGGAGAAGCACACCGTAGCCCGCCTGATCGGCGCTCCGCCAGGCTATGTGGGCTACGAGGAGGGCGGCCAACTGACCGAGGCGGTGCGACGCAAGCCCTATCAAGTCATTCTCTTCGACGAGATCGAGAAGGCGCACCACGATGTCTTTAACCTGCTCCTGCAACTGCTCGACGAGGGGCGGCTGACAGACGGACAGGGCCGCACAGTTGATTTTAAAAACACGCTGATCATCCTGACCTCCAATATCGGCTCGGAGCTGATCAGCGGCCATCCCAGCCTGGGCTTTGAGATGGGCAATGGAGACAAGACCGAGTCGCTCTCCTATGCCGAGATCAAGGAGCGGGTGTTAGGTGAGGTGCGGCATACCTTCCGGCCGGAGTTCATCAACCGCTTGGATGGGATCATCGTCTTCAAGCCGCTCTCGCCTGCCGATCTCTTGCAGATAGTGGAGCTCAAGCTGACCGAGCTGCGGGCCAAATTGTCCGAGCAGGAGATCGAGCTGGAGATCACCCAGCCGGCCAAGGAGCTGCTGGCAGAGCAGGGCTATGATCCCAACTATGGGGCACGGCCGCTGGGGCGGGTCATCCGGGACAAGCTGGAGAATGCCATCGCCACGAAGCTGATCGAGGGCAAGCTAAGTGAAGGTGATCGGGTCACGGTTGACGCCCTTGAAGGGACCTTCGTGATCAGCGAGCAGGCCGCGGAGACCGTGGAGGCTTGAAGGGCGGGATAACTGACCGTAGCATTTTCAAAGCCCCTGGATTCTCCATTAGTAAATAGCCTTGGTCAAATGACGCTCAGTGTGGTCATGTACTAGCTTCTCAATCGTAGGATGATCAGATCCTGGTCGAGACCGTGCCGGAGCACATCGAGCTGCCCGGAGCTTGCTGCCAGGTGATCCGCGGAAATGGGGCTGAGGCGGAATGGGAAGAGGCTCGGGGAATCAAGGACCGCTCTCAGAGC
>CAJXGD010000028.1 GCA_913053845.1 uncultured bacterium
GCGCACCACTTGCAGCTTAAACTCTCGGGTGAACCTCCGTCGCTTGACTGCCACTTCTTGACCTCCTTCACTGAGATTGAAGCTTATCTCCTTGTCTCAGTCAAGGGGTGCAGTCCAACCCGTTAGCTGCCCCAGTGACAACACGAGAGGAAGTAATCGCGAGTGAGCAAGAAAGCGAAGCTGAATAGTGGCGAGACTGATAACGGGAACAGGGCAACCGCCAACACCCAACCCGCCGCCAGCATCACCATCGAAGACATCCTGCGTGGAACCTCCCACGCCCTCACGATCTTCAAGCCCAAGACCATCGCTGGCTTGTCGATCTTCCTAAAGCGTGGCAAGCCGTACCTGACCTGCTACGCCAGCGGCAAGGAACGCCCGGCCAAACCCGAAGAAATCGTCCGGCAGCTTTACCTCAGAATGCTGATGGACGACTACGGCTACCCCGCCGAACGCGTCGCCATCGAAAAGCCGGTGCAGATGGGTTCCAACGTCCACGACAAACCGGCCGACATCGTTATATGGGACAAGGACAACCCGACCGCCGCCTACATCATCGTCGAATGCAAGAAGCCTAAGCGATCTGACGGCTTGGAACAACTCAAGAGCTACTGCAACGCTGAGGGTTCCCCAATCGGCGTATGGACCAACGGCGGCGAAACAATTCACCTGCACCGCCGAGATCCCAACTACTACCAGAACCTTCCCGACATCCCCCGGGCCAGTCAGACGCTATCTGAGCTGCTGGACGAACGCTGGACGCTGGATGACCTGGCCGAACACAACGTCTTGGTCAAAGAGCGAACGACGCTGAAGAAGATCATCCTGGACATGGAGAACCTTGTCCTGGCCAATGCAGGCGTAGACGCCTTTGAGGAAGTATTCAAGCTGATCTACGCCAAGCTGTACGACGAAACCCAGGCCGCCCAAGGCGGCAAGAAGAAACGCTACCTCCAATTCCGCGTGGGTGGCGCGACCCCCAGCGAGTTCAAGCAGAAGATCAACGACCTGTTCGACAAGGCCAAAGCGAAGTGGCCTGGCGTCTTTCTCGACGGCGAACGAATCGACCTGACCCCCGAACACCTTGTCACCTGTGGGTCATATCTGGAAAACGTCAAGCTGTTTAACAGCAATCTTCAAGTTATCGACGAAGCCTTTGAGTACCTGTCCGTCAAAGTCGGTAAGGGCAAGAAAGGTCAGTATTTCACCCCGCGACACGTTATCGACATGGCCGTGAAGATGCTCAATCCCACCTGGGATGAGTATGTCATCGACACCGCCGCCGGCTCGTGCGGCTTCACGGTCCACACAATCTTCCACGTCTGGGGTAACGAGTTCACGGCCGATGGGCCGACTCGCGAGCAAGCCGACTATGCCAACACGATGGTTTACGCCATCGACTTCGACCCGCGCTCCATCAAGATCGCCAAGGCCCTGAACTTGATCGCCGGTGACGGCCGAACCAACGTTTACCGTGCCAATACTCTTGACCCGCGCGGCCGGCAGGATGAGGTCAAAGTTGGTCTGCGGGACCGCCTGCAACGCTTCCCCGGCGATCCACAGAAAGACCGCTAGAACCGCGAGCACTACCGCTACTTCGACTTCGATGTATTGCTGACCAATCCACCCTTTGCCGGCGATATCAAGGATTCACGAATCCTGCATCAATTCGACCTGTCGAAGAAGGCCAACGGCAAGTGGCAGACGAAAGTCGGACGCGATGTCCTGTTCATCCAGCGCAATCTTGAGTTCCTGAAACCCGGCGGTCGCATGGCGATCGTCCTACCCCAAGGCCGCTTGAACAACGTCAGCGATGGTTACATTCGGCAGTTCATACATGAACACGGACGGCTATTGGCATCCATAAGTCTGACGATAAACACCTTTAAGCCCCACACGAATACGAAGACAAGCATCCTGTTCGTGCAGAAATGGAACGATGACCCCGACGCCCTGCTCTCTCTGCGCTGCCCGAAGGTGGACGATTACCCTGTCTTCTTTGCGGTGAGTCAACAAGGCGGCAAAGACAATACAGGCGAATACATCTACTTGAACGATGACAAGGGCCGGCGTCTGTACGACCTGCACGCCCACCCGATGGTCGATCACGACCTTTACAACCTTCGCAACTACCTGGCCGACCAACTCGAACAACGCCTGACCGCCGCCAAGACCAACATCGAGAAACGGACCATCCGCGACGCCCACGCCGCCAAGCTGCCCTTCGTCCCCGACCGCCCCGGCATTGCCGAAGCCTTCCGCGAATGGGGCCAGAAGCAAGGCTTCGGTTTCTGCACCGATGAGGGGGGCGCGTGATGGCGGTTTGGAATTCGGTAGATATTGGAACGGTCTTAGAAGCCGACCGGATCGACGGGGATTATTTTAAGCCGCAAGACTTGGAAGCGATCCGCACGATCAAGGCGGCCGGCGGCCGTGAACTTGGCAGCATCGCCAAGATACTGACAGGCCGCACACCCAGCGACTATGCCGATGATGGTAGCTTGGCTGTTGTGCGGTCCGGCAACCTTGTGGCCCCCTTGATCTATCCTACGTGTGGCCGTCCCTTCCTGAAAGCCCAACCCGCACGCGACCGCGTGCGGCTCAATCGCGGTGATGTTCTCATTTCGTCAATCGGCATGGGATCCATAGGGAAGATCAGCCTGGTGATTGACCCAACCGACCTTATCACCGTGTCCGAAGTTACCGTCCTTCGCAACGCCAAGGTTCCGGCCGAGTTCCTTTTCGCGTACCTTGCGAGTCCAACTGGACAATCGCAGATCGAGCGTGAAGTCACCGGTGCAACGGGTCAGCAGCATCTACTCAAGTCCAAGGTTGCGCGTATGCTGATTCCCAACGTCCCGGATGGCATCGACAAGCCGCTGCGCGACGCGGTGCAGGGAGCATACGAACGTCAAGAGGCGGCAAGATTGGCCTACGCCAAGGCCGAAGCGTTGCTGGAATCGACGTTGGGGCTGGACAAGCTGGACCTAACACCCCGGCTGTTCTACGAGCGGCCCTACGCCGACGTACAGACTGCCACCCGCTTCGACGCCGAATACTTCCAGCCCCGGATGCAAAACTTGATCGCGGCCATGTCACGCACGGGGCAGACAATCGGCGACGTGGCCAAGCTGAGCAAGCGACGGTTCAAGCCCAAGGCCGGAAGCGAGTTTCACTACATCGAAATCGGCGATGTGTCGGGCAACGGAACAGCGGACAGCAACCCCATCGCCGGCGAAGATGCGCCAAGTCGGGCAACGTGGATTGTCAAGCCTGGCGACATCATCACCACGACCGTTCGCCCGATCCGCCGGCTGTCAGCTATCATCACCGAAGAACAGTCCGGGCACGTCTGTTCATCTGGCTTCGCTGTCTTGACGCCCAAGGACATCGCGCCCGAACTGCTGCTGGTGTACCTGCGCCTGCCGCTGGTCTGCGAACTGCTGGACGTGCACACAACGGCAAGCATGTATCCAGCGATTGCAATCGCCGACCTAATGAAGATTCCGATTTCCCTGCCGAAAGACGCAACGAGGCAGAAGATCGTCACCAAGGTCCGCCAATCTTTCAACGCCCGGCGCGGCGCCCGGCGATTGTTGGGTGAGGCAAGGGTGATGGTGGAAACGGCCATCTTGGGGAAATCGTAGACCTATGCCAAATACGTTTACAGACAATCGCGATCGCTGGTTTCAACTGTCCGACGTGGATTATCTTGGGCAGTTTGTCAAGGCATGGCTGGCGTTCAATGCGTGGTATCGCAATGCGTACAGCGAGACACATGATAGGAACATCATTGAGGAAATCAAATGGAATACGAACCCAATCGCTTCGCGATTGCGCCCACTGTTGAGACAAAAGTCTGAAGAGGCTGAACGATTTCGCACCGATATCGGGTTGCTTCACCATCGGTTGGCCAGATACGAACTGCATTCCGGCAAAGGGCAAGAGAAGGTTTGCATTACGCTCAACAGGATCGTCATCAGGTCGGAACCACCCATTGTTGAGAAGGATACCTTCTATCGGTGGAGTTGCAAGGTAGAGCGGGTCAAAAATGGCGATGTGACTGTGGTAGTTACGAAACCTGACGGAATGAGAAAAGTGAACGTCGCGGCTCACAAGTTTGATCTCAGTCATTTAGAGACAAACGCTGACTTCGGCGATATTCCTGATAGTATCAAGGCGCGGTTTCGCGTTTGCTATTCCAAGGTGAATCCGCGAATCGAACGAGATCTGACGATTGGCAATGCAGATTTGATTGCGTGTGGCACGTATAGCTTCGGATGTGGAGAGGATTTCCTTTTTGCGGGTGTCGTTGAAGCCCTTTACCAGATGCGTTGCGCGCTGTTTCATGGTGAGTTGGTGCCAACCCGAGACGCTTCAGAGTGCTATGAGCCTGCATATCGGATCGTAAGACAAATGCTTGAAGCAGTTGGATGAACAGCGTGGATAGAGCGCTCTACAGACTGGGCGCAGCTAACAAGGCGCTGCACCGGGCTGCCAATCCGCTGGCGCTCCATAGCGGTGGGTGAACTTGGCCGTTAAGCGTCGCTCGTGCTGCCCAGCAGGGTACGAGCTAGCGAGCAGTCAGCAGTGAGAGGCTGCTGGGAGTCATCTGCAACACCGACAACGTGAAAAGGGAAGCAGGCAAGCTTCAAAAAGAATTCCCCAATCTCTCTTCAATGAAAAAGCCAGACCGCTAAGAGTCTTACCTCCTCCTGTCTGTACCGCTAGACGGAAGATCCCTGGCCGTATTTCGGCTGTTCTTATACAGATGTGATACACCTCAGCACGTACCTTATTAACTGGTGAAGGTAATGCCCATGCTTTTCTGAGCAGTTCATTTTGGCTCCGCTTAAGTACAGATCGAAGCTTCGCTACCTTCTTCTATTATTTTCTGCTGCGTAATCTTGTCTTCTCAATCTCGAAATAGGATTCGGTATCCAGATAATCAGCATCAACTAAAGCAGAAAACAACATGCGGGTGAGAAACTCCTTTTCCAAGCTATAAGTAGCCCAATTCGCCAGCGCCAAACTTACCGGCAAACTCCTCTGCCATCTGTGCTACTGCTTGCAAATGATCCTTCAAACAATGCCAATGACCACTCTCGTTAGGCGTGTGGGCCGCCGTGCAATGGTTCATAGTCTCCATGACCGCTTGTTGCATCCTGTCATGAGCACCGACCACGAACTGCTGAGCGATCTCGATCTTGGGTTAAGAAAACCCCATTGAAGCCCTTAGTATTGCTTGGCTAGCAACTCCTCGATCCGCCGCGCCTGCTTCTCCACCTGGTCTATCTCAAACCTGAGCTCCGGAGTATGGCGCAGCTCCAGCCGCCGCGCCAAACGCGAGCGGAAAAAACCTTGGTCGCGCTGCAGAAGCTGCAATACTTGCGTCTCCCTCCGCTCGGTCGCTAGCTTGGAGAGGCTGACATAGACCCTTGCCTGACGCAGATCGCCGGAGAGGTGCACATCCATGATCGTCACCCAGCGCAGCCGCGGGTCATGGGCCTCATACTCCAAGACTTCCGAGAGTTGCCGCTTGACCTCTTCACGGATTCTCTCTATCAATCGCCAGCTCATAATAGTTCCAAATGCTGTTCTTCCAGGAGCACCCGCGGATGACGCTCGAGTTGATTGATCAGTTTGGAGAGCACCCGGTTGTTCACCCGCCCGTCGTTGGAGACGATCGCGGCCCCCAGCGTGGCCGCTCGCACCTGGTCCAATTGATCAATCTCGGCGATGGAGATGTTGAACTGCCTGCGCGCTTGGGCCAGCAGGCTCTTGATAATCTGCCGCTTCTCTTTGAGCGAATCAGGATATTGCAAGCGTAAACGTACTAAGAGAATGCCCACACGCATTGCGGTCACTGTCCTAGGCTCAGATGCGCTGTACCTCACGGACCAGCACGATCTCCATCTGGTCGCCCTCGCGGATATCATCGAATCCGCGCAGCTTGATGCCACACTCCTTGTTTTTTTCGACCGCGCGTACGTCCTCTTCGTAGCGCTTCAAGCTGGCGATCTGGCCGCGGAAGAGCTCCGCGCCGGCGCGCAACAGCCGCACTTCAGCCTGGCGCTTGACTACCCCGTCGCGCACATAGCAGCCGGCAATGGTGCCCACGCGGGGAATCTTGAAGATCTGGCGCACCTCCACCTGGCCGATGATCTCCTCCTCATATTCCGGTTCCAGCAGGCTGCGCAGGGCACGCTTGACGTCATCGGCGATCTGGTAGATGACCTCATAGGGGCGCACCGTGACCCCCTCCCGCTCGGCCAGCGCCCGCGCCCCCGCATCGCTCTTGACCCGAAAACCGATCACCACCGAGCCGGGGGCCGAGGAGGCCAGGATGACATCGCTCTCGCTGATGTCGCCCACCCCGCTGTAGAGCAGTTTCAGCTTGATTTGCTCGCTCTTCAAACGCTCCAGCTCGCTCTCCAGGGCCTCCAGGGAGCCGGAGCTATCGGCTTTGAGCAGCAGCTTGAGCGCCCCGCTCTGGGCCGTGTCGCTGAGTATCTGGGCCAGGGTGCGGCGCGAACGCTCTAGGCGTCCCCGGCGCGCCTCGTTGGCCCGCTGTTGGGCGATCTGCCTGGCCCGCGCCGGGCTGGAGAGCACCTCCAAAGGCGCGCCGACCGGCGGCACCTGGGAAAGCCCCAAGAGCTGCACCGTCGAGGAGGGTGGAGCCTCATTCACCCGCTGCCCTTGATCGTTGAGCAGCGCGCGGATGCGCCCCTGCGCCGCGCCGGCCAGGATCACCTCGCGCTGGTGCAGCGTGCCGTCGCGGATGATCACCGAAGCGATCGGCCCCCGCGCCGGATCGAGATAGCTCTCGATCACCGTGCCCTGAGCCACAGCGTTCGGATCGGCCCGCAGGTCCAGCATCTCGGCCTCCAGCAGGATCATCTCCAAGAGCGAGTCAATCCCTTCGTGGGTGCGCGCCGAGAGCGGGACCACAATCGTATCCCCGCCCCAATCTTCGGGTACCAGCTCCTCCTTGGCCAACTGCTCCTTGACCCGCTGCACGTCCGCACCCAACACGTCAATCTTGTTGATGGCCACGATGATGGGCACCTCGGCCGCCCGCGCATGGGCGATCGCCTCGCGCGTCTGCTCCATCACCGCATCATCGGCGGCGACCACCAGCACGACCATGTCGGTGACCTGCGCCCCGCGGGCGCGCATCCCGGTGAAAGCGCGATGGCCGGGGGTATCTATGAAAGTAATCGCTTTGCCCTGATAGGCCACCTGATAGGCACCGATGGACTGGGTGATGCCACCGGTCTCTTTCAGGGCTACCTGGCTTTGACGGATGGCATCGAGCAGGGTGGTCTTGCCGTGGTCCACATGGCCCAGCACCGCCACCACCGGGGGACGAGGCACGCCGGTCGGCTGCCGCTCTGGAGCTGGGGCCGCGGGCTGCGGTTGGCGACCGTTGCCCGAGCTCTCTGCGGGAGCCGGCTGATTGGCCGGCTGAGCGAAGAGCTCGCGGATCACCTCATACTCATCAGCCTCAATGGTGCTAAAATTGCCGGCCTTCTCAATGCCTACTTCTTTAAGCATCTCCAATAGTTTTACCACAGAGACATTCATCTCTCTGGCAATCTGATAAATACGCATCTTGCTCATAAACCCGCCCTCTCTCTTGGCTCCGTTTCAATCCTCACTGGACCCGAAGGCCCGGCGCAACCGGTTTGCACATGCGACAGCATGATAAATGGTACTTGATCCTTGCGGGCAAGTCAAATTCCAGATGCGCTGAAGGGCAGCCTATTCGCTCATTCTTCCAGTAGGCAGGGTTAGACCTGTGAGCGTTCCCTTATCTTAGCGAAGCTCAATGAGGGGGCTTAAACCCCTTCGGCACCGTCTGGGGAGCTTTGCTGGGCTGGCAGTCCCCACAGGTCAAACTCACCGCAGGTAGGGCAACGCAAAGTATAGTAGTATTCGGCCTTTGGGTTGCCGGTCGGGCCAGACGGCACTTCGGCCTGCGGTTTGCGATAGAGCCGGCCCACCCGCTCGCAACGTGGACAGGCTAATGTGGTCAGAATCAGTCTCTCAGGCGGTTTGGTCAGTGGCATATTCTTTGATCACCTGAGCACATTATACCAACTCGGTCTCCAAGTCGGCCAGCTTCCGTCGTACCGCTTGGCCCACCTCGGAGCAGCGCGCTGCCCGCTCCGGGCCCACCAGATCGTAACTCAGTGTCTTGCCCTCCTCCAGGACGGCAGCCACCGCTCCCTCCACCCAAGCGGCCCCCCGCCGCAGCCGCTCGTCCGAGTGGCGTTCCCCCAACCAGGCCAGCATCATCTTCATCGCCAAGATGGCCGCCAGGGGATTGACCTCGTCTTTGCCCGCATGGCGGGGCGCACTCCCGTGGATCGGCTCGAACATGCCGTGCTCATCGCCCAAATTGGCCGAAGCCGCCAGCCCTAGCCCCCCCTGTTGGGTGGAACCGTTGTCGCTGATCACATCACCGACCAAATTGGGAGCCACCACCACGTCGTACCAGTCGGGATTGCGCAACTGCCACTGGCAGAAGGCGTCAAAATAGGCGTAATCCAGCTCGATCTCCGGGAATTCGCTCCTGCCGACCTCGGTGAAGATATCGCGGAAGAGCCGATGCGCCCCGATGATATTGGACTTGTCCACACAGGTGACCTTGCCCAGTTTGTCCCGTTGCCGGGCCAGACGAAAGGCAAAACGCACCACCCGCTCGCTGGCTTTGCGGGTGATCACGATGGGGGTTATCCGGCCGCCGGGGATCTCCTGGGTCTCGCCGGTGTAGGCGTCCTCGGTGTTCTCGCGCACGATAACGTAGTCAACCTGCTCAGGTCGCCAGACCGATTGAAAAGAGCCGCCGATCTGTTGGCGGACTCCAGGATAGAGCTTAATTGGCCGGACATTGGCATAGAGCTCCAGCTTCTTGCGGTTGCCGATCACCGGGGCGTAGCCGGCCAGTTGCGACTCGGGATAGGGTTGGCCCGGCTTGGTCAGCACCGGTTTCCCCTCGACCTCATGGCCCACAGCACCCAAGAAAACGGCATCTGCCGCTTGGCAACGCTCGAAAGAGCCCTCCGGCCATTCCCGTCCGTGCTGCAGATAATAATGACCGCCGCAGGGTATCTCCTCTATCTCAAATTGCACCTGGAGCCGGCGACCGACCTCCTGCAGCACCGCCAGCGCCTGGGTAGTGACCTCCGGTCCGATTCCATCTCCGGGCAGAGATACGATCCGATAATGATCACGCATAGCTTAGCATTATAGTCTGGGGAGAAGTTGGAAGCCACTCGGCTCGGCCAGCCGGCTCAGCGCAGCTCTCGCAGCCTGCGGATGCGTTCTTTCAGGGGTGGATGGGTGTCGAAGACCGAATTGCGTTCGGCCAATTTGCGGTTTCTGAAGGGGTTGACGACGTAGAGATGGGCAGTCGCCCGGTTGGCCACCCGGAGCTCATGGGAATCGTTGGCGATCAGCTCCAAGGCCGAGGCCAGCCCCTCCGGATAACGGGTCAACTTGGCCGCCGAGGCGTCGGCCAGGTACTCTCGCTGGCGCGAGACGGCCAACTGGACCAGCCGGGCGATCAAGGGTGCCAGGATGATCAACACCAAGCCTAGCGCCATTAGCAGCGCATTGGCCTGTGAGCGCTCTCGGTTCCCGCGTCGCCGCAGGGAGCCACCTCCGGTCCAGAAGAGATAGCGGGTGACGTAATCGGAGAGCAGCACGATCGAGCCAGCCAGCACGCCCACCATCATCGTATAAAGAATGTCTCGGTCCTGCACGTGCGAGAGCTCGTGCGCCATCACCCCTTGCAGTTGATCCCGATTGAGCTTCTTCAGCAGGCCGGTGGTGATGGCCAGCGAGGCGTGCTCCGGATCCCGCCCGGTGGCAAAGGCATTGGGCGCCTCATCCTCAATCAGATAGATCTGCGGCAATGGCAGACCGGCCGCGATGGCCATCTCCTCGACTACGTTGAATAATTGGGGATTATCGTGCTTGGCAATCTGACGGGCATGGCTGTAGCGCAAGATGAGCTGGTCGCCCTGATAATAGCTGAATGTGCCCAGGAAGAAGGCGGCCAAGATGGCGATTCCGATGCCGCTGCCCGGTGAGTTCCAGAAGAGTCCCAGCGCCGCGCCCAGCGCCAGCAGCAGTAGGGAGATCAGTGCCACCAGTAAGTACGTATTGCGACGGTTGGTCGCGATCTGCTGCGAAAGAAGCATCGGCTAGAACTTGACCTGCACCGGCTGGCGCTCCGAGGGCTCTTCCAGCTCGAAGAAGGGCCGCTCGTGAAAGTTGAAGGCGCTGGCGATCAGGTTGGTGGGCATCTTTTGGATGCGATTGTTCAGCTCCAGCACCGAATCGTTGTAGTGCTGACGTGCAAAAGATATCTTGTTCTCGGTGGAGGTGAGTTCTTCCTGCAGGGCCAGCATGTTCTGGTTGGCCTTGAGATCGGGGTAGGCCTCGGCCACGGCGAAGAGCTGCCGCAGCGCGCCGGTCAAGACGTTTTCGGCCTGAGCACGCTTCTGAACGTCGGCCCCCCCGCTGATTTGGATCGCCTGCTGACGGGCGCGCGCCACCTGCTCGAAGACCTCGCGCTCGTGCTTCATATACCCCTTGGCCGTCTCCACCAGATTGGGGATCAGGTCATGGCGCCTTTTGAGCTGCACGTCGATCTGGGACCAGGCCTCCTCGGCGCGATTGCGCGCGCCGACCAGCCCGTTGTACAGGCCCATCACGATCAGGGCCAAGACAATCAATAGGGCAATGAAAATAGCGAATTCCATCGGTTGACCTCCTTTGGGCTCTCGCTCTGCCCAGCCTTATATCAGTATGACAAATTATAGCGAATCACCTAAGCCCCACCGAGCGGCCGCACCGAATTGCTCAGCTTGTTGCTCGGTAGGCCAACGGCGAACAGTTCCAGCGCCTGAGCGGAGAGGCCGGCCGGAGCGAAGAAGTTGGCCTGGCAGTCTCCTTGCCCTTGGCGCAGCACGCCCTGACAGACGTCGCTGAAAAAATACGCGGCGTTGCCCCGACCATCCAGCAGCATCAGCTCTACGGTGAACTGCGTGTCGCCCGCAGGTGCCTGCACTAGGCTGCACTTGAGGTGCCAGCCTGCAACGGTAGGTGCGCCCAGGGGCAGAGCCGCGGCTTGGCAGCTCAGCAGAGGTGGCCCCACACTGATTAGGCTATGCGGCGAGAATTGCGTTACAGTTGGAGAGTTCACTTGAGATTGCAGCAGGCCGCAGCCGCCGAGGGCCAGCCCTCCCAACAGTAGCACCCCCACGATCAAGGCAGTTCTCATCGTTGATGCATCTCCCTTCGCTGACCCCGACTTTAGTCGGTCGAGGCAAGAGATCACCCGGTTTCAGTCGCCGGGTTTTTCAATATGCAGATCGGGTTAGCTTATAGGCCATGGGGGCCGTAGGTCAAGCCCGCCTGGTTGGTGCGCCAAGAGATCGTTACCAATGGGACAACTCTCTCGCTTGACAGAGATGGTAAGCCCCGGTATAATTGACTGACCAGTCAGTTAAGGAGCGAGTATGGCACCGAAACCGAGCGTACAGAAGGAGCGACGGGAGGAGATCCTGCAGGCGGCGCGGCGCTGCTTCTCTCAACATGGATATCACGAGACAACCATGGAAGAGGTCGCGGTCGCGGCTAATCTCAGCAAAGGGCTGATCTACTACTACTTCAAGAGCAAGCAGGAACTCTTCCTGGCCCTACTCGACTCCTGGTTTGCCCAATTCGACTTGGCTTGGCAGGAGGTGCTCGCTTCCGGATCGGCCGAGGAGAGGCTCCGGCGGCTGGCACAGCTCGACATTACGGAGATCGAGGAGTCCGCAGATCTGTCGAACTTGCTGCTCGAATTCTGGGCCCATGCGGGCCGCGAACCGGCCCTCATAGGCCGATTCCACCAAGCCCTCAGCCGCTATCGCCAGCTTCTGGCTGATGTGATCGCAGCAGGGGTCCAAGCGGGTGAGTTCCGCGCGGTAGATCCCTGGCTCAGTGCGGTAGGGCTGCTTGCGGCCTACGATGGCCTCTGGCTCCACTGGATGATCGATCCCCAGGGGGCCCCGATCCGGGAGACCGGAGAGGTCTTGACCGAGAACCTTTTAGTGGGGCTAAAACGCAAATGAGACTGAAGGGAGGAGAGAAGATGCGCACCTGGATCTCGGTAGTTTTGGTATTACTGGGCCTGCTTTTCAGCCTGGGAGGGCCAAGCAGGGCAGCCCAGGGCCCGACGGCAGAGGAGCTCGTCCACGGTGTTGATCAGCTTCTCCGGGCCGATAGTAACATCATGCAGATCGAGATGGACGTTACTACACCTGATTATCAACGAACGGACGTACTGAAGATCTATATGAAGGGTGAGGAGAAGGCGTTGATCAAGTTGATCGCTCCAGCAGAGGGGCGCGGGACCGGCTGGCTCAAACTGGGCGATCAGCTCTGGATGTATATCCCGAGCATCGATCAGTTGATGAAGATCCCGCCGTCGATGATGATGCAATCATTTCGCGGAAGCACCTTCTCCTACGATGACTTGGTAAAAGAGAGCAGCATCGTCCGCGATTATACCTCCAAGATCGTGAGCAGCGAGAGCCAGGATGGGAGGATAGTTTATCTCTTAGAGCTCGACCCCAAGCCCGATGCTCCGGTCGTCTACGGGAAGATCCTCTTCTGGGTCCGCGAGGACTTCATCCCCGTAAAGGAAGAGTTCTACGCCGAGGAAGGGACCGCCCTCAAGGTCACCAACTTCCGCGAGATTAAGGAGATGGGCGGGCGAACGATTCCCACGGTCTGGGTGACGACCGATCTCCTGGAAAAACATCATGTCACGACCTTGGTGATCATATCGGCCGAGTTTGATGTTAAAATCGACCCGCAGGTCTTCACCCTCAAATATCTAGAAGATCCAAGCAAATTCTAGCGATGAGCCTCATCAGAACCGAAGGCTTGGAGAAGATCTACCGCCTGGATCATGTCGAGGTCCCCGCATTGCGGGGGGTAGATCTGACCATTGAGGGGGAGGAGTTCCTGGCGATCGCCGGGCCCTCCGGATCGGGGAAGACGACTCTATTAAATTTGATCGGTGGGCTAGACCGCCCGACGGCGGGGCAGGTTTTCTTAGAAGAGCAGGAGATCACTCGCTTGAACAAGTCCCGGCTCGCCGAGCTGCGCTTGAGAAAGATCGGCTTCGTCTTCCAGGCCTACAACCTCCTCCCGGTGCTCACCGCGCTGGAGAACGTGGAATACGTGATGCTCCTCCAAGGCATTGCCGCAGGGGAGCGTCGCCAGCGCGCTTTGGCGATTTTAGGAGAAGTTGGCCTGGCGGAGTATGCCAATCGTTTCCCCAACCTGATGAGTGGCGGCCAGCAGCAGCGGGTGGCAGTGGCCCGGGCGATCGTCGCCCAGCCGAAGCTCGTCTTGGCCGATGAGCCGACGGCGAACCTCGACTCCACGGCCAGCTCTGAATTGCTGGATCTGATGCGCCAGCTCAACCGCGACCATGGGGTGACCTTCGTCTTCTCCACCCATGACCCCTTGGTAATGGAGCGGGCGGAGCGATTGGTCCGCCTGCGGGACGGGAAGGTCTTCGGTGATGAGTAGCCTCCGTCTCCTGATGAAGCTCGCTTGGCGGAATGTCTGGCGGAATCGCCGCCGCTCGCTGATCACCATCGCTTCGGTCGCCTTCAGCGCAGCAATTCTCGTTTTCACTGAGGCACTCCTGGTCGGAAGCCACGAGCAGATGGTCCTCCAGGTCCTTGATACCCACGGGGTCGGCCAGCTCCAGATCCACGCCCGTGGCTATCAAGATGACCCGACGATCTTCCGCAGCTTCGTCCCCTCGGCGAAACTACTCCGCTTTCTCAAAGGGGACCGCGAGCTCCGCGGCTTCGCCCCGCGGGTCCAGGGCGAGGGACTGGCGGAGGTCGGGCAGGAGAGCAAGGGTGTCATGGTTGTGGGGATCGACCCCGAGTTAGAGCAGGGAGTAACACCACTTGCTGCTGAAATCGTCACTGGGGATTATCTGGAACCGAACGATCTGCAGGGAGCCCTCGTGGGTGAGCGGTTGTTGAAGAGTTTGAAGGCGAAGATCGGCGCGAGTCTAGCGCTGGTCACCCAGACGCGCCGCGGCACGCTCGGTGCGGCCCGCTTTCAGATCAGGGGTATCTTTCGTACAGGTGTGCCCGCGCTCGATGAGAACCTCATCTATCTCAATATCAAGAGCACACAGCGGCTCTTTGCCTTCGGCGACCGCGTGACGATGCTCATCCTCAAGCTCCGCGATCCAACCTTGGCCAAACTAAACCATCTCAAGCGCGCCCTGCTGGCGCAGGTCAACCCCCAGAAACTGGAGGTGCTCACCTGGCCGGAGTTCATGCCGGAGCTGGTCCAATTTCTGCGCTTCGACAGTGCCAGTGGTTATGTCTTCCTGTTGATCTTGCTGTTGGTGATCGCTTTTGGCGTGTTAAATACGATCCTGATGGCGGTGCTGGAGCGTACGCGGGAGTTCGGGGTGCTGCTCTCCTTGGGGACGCAGCCGCGGCGGATCTTCGGGATGATCCTCTTGGAGGCTCTGCTCATCTCTCTCATCGGCGCGACGGCCGGCGCGCTGCTCGGGAGCGGGGTGAGCGCTTATGTGGTGCAACATCCGATAAACCTCTCCGGAAGCTCGATGGAGAGCTTCGAGTCCTGGGGGATCAAGCCGCTGTTCTATGCCAAGCTCTCCTGGGGGATAGCGGTCTATCCGGCGCTGATCGTCCTGGGGTTGGGGGTCCTGATCGCGCTCTGGCCCGCCCTGCGCGCGGCGAGGATCGAGCCGGTCGAGGCCTTGCATACCCGATAGGAGATCAAGAGCAATGGATATCAAGCTTGCCTGGCGAAATGTCTGGCGGAATAGACGGCGCTCGGTGATAATAATCTCCGCGATCGCCATCGGCCTCGCCGGGGTGGTCGTCTACGAGGCTCTCACGGTGGGAATGACCACCCAGATGGTGGAGAACATCGTCGGGACCTCGCTTGGCGATATTGAAATCCACCACCGGGGCTTCCAGGAGAGCAAGACGCTCGAGCTGGCTATCGATAATCCTGAGCAGGTGCTGCGCCTGGTTCGCGGTACGGAGCATGTCTCGGCGGCTGCGCCGCGGGTCCGCGCTCAGGGGCTGGTCTCGAGCGCCCGTGCCTCCGCCGGGGTGCAGATCCTGGGAGTCGACCCCACGGCTGAAGCGGCGGTTTCCACGATCGCCCACTCCCTCGTCCGCGGCCGGTTTCTCGCAGCAGCCGACGAATATGCCATCTACCTCGGCGAGGCCCTGGCGAAGAAGCTGAAGGTCGGCCTGGGCCGGAAGGTCGTCTTGATGGCTAAAGGGTTGGCCCCGGGGATGGCAAGTAATGCCTTCCGCGTCGTCGGGACCTTCCAGACCGCCTCCCCGAATTTCGATAAGATGACGGTCTATATCCCGCTCGCTGCGGCGCAAAGCCTGCTCTCGCTCGACGGGAAGATCTCCGAGATCGCCGTCCGCATCGATCGGCAGAGGAGCCTGGAGCAGGTGGCCGCCACCTTGAGGACCAAACTCGCTCCGAACGAGTATGAGGTCCTCACCTGGAAGGAGCTCGTCCCAAACCTGGTGCAGATGACCCAGCTCTGGGAGGAGTGGGTTTATCTTTTCGCCTTTGTCATCTACATCGCAATGGTCTTCGGGGTGACGAACACGATGCTCATGGTCATCTCCGAGCGGACGCGGGAGCTGGGGATAATGCTCGCCCTGGGGACGAGGCCACTGCGAATCTTCCGCATGATCTTAATCGAGTCGGCCCTCATGGGCTTGGTGAGCGTGGCGCTTGGCAGCGCAGCTAGCTTCGGTGTGGTCTGGTGGCTGTCGCTACAGGGGCTCGATCTCGGCTGGTTCGTCCGTGGCCTGAGCTTCCTGGGACTGAGCCGGATCATCTACCCCGTGCTCACCCCCTCCATCCTGCTGATCTCCGGTCTCTCGGCGCTGGTCGCAACGGTCCTGGCGGCGATCTGGCCCGCCTGGCGAGCGGTCCGCCTCGAGCCGGTGGAGGCGATTAGGGACGCTTAAGAACTGCTCAGGCTCATTTTACCTGAGACGACTCTTGGGTTTGCATAACTCGCTACCCTTCCGCTACACTGGGAGCATCGAAAGGAGCTAATGTCTAGCATAATGGAGAATATATTAACACAAGCCAAAGACGCACGTGAAGCTCAACTACAAGAACTGATTGAACTCTTGCGCATCCCCAGCATCAGCACCTTGCCCGATCACCGTCCCCAGATAGCAGAGGCCGCCCAGTGGCTGGCAGCACATATGAAAGCTTTAGGGTTGGAGGAGGTAGAGGTCTACCCCACCGAGCGCCACCCGGTCGTCTACGGCCAATGGCTGGGAGCGCCAGGCCAGCCGACCGTGTTGATCTACGGCCATTATGACGTCCAGCCGGCCGATCCCCTCGAGCAATGGCAGAGCGATCCCTTCGAACCCCAGGTCCGCGGTGACTATCTCTACGCCCGCGGAGCCGCCGACGACAAGGGTCAGCTCTTCGTGCACCTCAAGGCCATTGAGGCCTATTTAAAGAGCACGAAGTGCTTGCCAGTCAACGTGAAACTGCTCCTGGAGGGCGAGGAGGAGATCGGCAGCACCAGCCTGCCCCAGTTCATCGCCGAGCATCAGGAGCTGCTCCAGGCCGATATCGTCCTCATCTCCGATTCGCATATTCTCGCTCCCGATCAACCCTCGATCGTCTATGGCCTGCGCGGCATGACCTACGTGGAGCTGCAGGTCCAGGGACCCGACCATGACCTGCATTCGGGCTCCTACGGCGGGGCGGTGCATAACCCGCTGGGCGCGCTGGCGACGATGATCGCAAAGTTGCATGATGAGAAAGGCCGGGTAGCCATCCCCGGCTTCTACGATCGCGTGCGGCCGCTTAGCGAATCGGAGCGTGCGGAGCTGGCCCGGCTGCCCTACGATGAGGCGGCCTTCTGCCGGGAGGCGGGCATCTCGGCGACCTGGGGAGATCCGGACTACACGGCGCTGGAGCGCCTGGGAGCGCGTCCGACGTTGGACGTCAACGGGTTGCTGGGCGGCTTCACCGGTGCAGGGGCCAAGACGATCATCCCGGCCCAGGCGATGGCCAAGATCAGCATGAGGCTGGTCCCCGATCAGGAGCCCCACGAGATCGCTCAGCTCTTCGAGAGCTATATCAAGCAAATAACGCCCTTGACAGTCCAGTCTCAGGTCCGGGCGATCCACTTCGCCGAGCCAGCACTCCTCAGACGGGATATTCCGGCGATGCAGGCGGCCAGGCAAGCTTATCGAGCGGGCTTCGGCACCGAGCCGCTCTTCACCCGCGAGGGCGGGAGCATCCCGGTGGTCACGCTCTTCAAGAAGCAGCTCGGCCTGGATTCGATCCTGATGGGCTTTGGCCTGCCCGATGATCGGCTGCACTCGCCGAATGAGCGCTTCTATCTGCCCAACTTCTATCGCGGCATCCGCAGCTCGATCTATTTTCTACAGGCACTGACTGAGGAGGGTTAGCCTCCCAGATAGCTCTTAGCGATGGATTCGTCCGCTCTCAGCTCGTCTGCGGTGCCCTGGCGCACCACCTGCCCGGTCTCCAAGAGATAGATGCGCTGCGAGTGCTCGAAGGCGAAGGTGGCGTTCTGCTCGGCGAGCAGGATGGTCATCCGGTAGCGCTGCTGAATGGCCCGCAGCGCCTCGGAGATGTTGGCCCGCACGATGGGGGCCAACCCCAAGGTGGGCTCATCCAGCATCAGCAACTTGGGACGGCCCATCAAGGCCCGACCGATGGCCAGCATCTGTTGCTCCCCGCCAGAGAGGGTGTGAGCCATCTGACGCGCTCGCCCCTTGAGCACGGGGAAGAGCTGATAGACCGTTTCCAGCTCGGTATTGATCTGGCGGTCGCCCACTTTGAGGCGATAGGCGCCCAAATTCAGATTATCCTGCACGCTCAGATAGGGAAAGAGGCTGCGTCCCTCGGGACAGTGGATGATCCCTAGACGAACGATCTGGTCCGGGCGCCGGGGCAATGGCCGTTCCTCAAAGTTGATCTGCCCCCGGTGGGGAACGAAGCCGGAGATGGCATTGAAGAGCGTCGTCTTGCCAGCGCCATTGGGCCCGATCACCGAGACGAACTCCCCTGCTTCGATGCTCAGATTGACCTCGTGAAGCGCTTGGGCCTTGCCATAATAGACATCGAGATCTTTGACGGTCAGGATCATCGTCCGCCTCCCGCGAGATAAGCCTCCTGCACATCCTGGTTCTCGGCGACCTGGTCGGGTCGCCCTTCGGCCAGCTTCTCTCCAAAGTTGATGACCACCACGCGGTCAACCAGCTTCATCAGGCCACGCATGTTATGGTCCACCAGGACGATAGCGTGGCCCTCCCGACGCAAGCGCTCAATCAATTGGGAGATCTCCTCCATCTCCGCCAGGCTTAGACCGGCGAAGGGTTCATCGAGCAGCAGGAGTTCCGGATCGGTGGCGAGGGCCTTGGCGATCTCCAGGCGGCGCAGATCGGCATCGGGCAGCTCGCTGGGGTAGATGTCCGCCTTGGCCAGCAGCCCGGTGCGGGCGCAGCACCGCTGCACCCACTCTTCCCGCCGGATCGAACGGCTCCGGGCGAAGTGCCTGCCGGAGAGGGCCGGGATGGCCACGTTCTCCGCCACGGTCTTATGGGCAAAGGGACGGGGGATCTGGAAGGTCCGCGCGATGCCGGCTCCCACCACCCGATGGGGCAGCCAACCGGTGATCTCACGCCCGCGAAAGCGCACCTGCCCGCCATCGGGGTGAAAGAGCCCCATAATCAGGTTGAAGACGGTCGTCTTCCCCGCGCCGTTGGGTCCGATAAAACCCAGGATTTCACCAGGATGAACGCCAAAGCTCATCTTGTTGACCGCCAGCAAGCCCCCGAAGGCCTTGCGCAGGTCCTTCACTTCCAAGAGCCAATCGCTGGCGTCTCCCGCTTGCTTGGGGCTAGGCACGCTCTGGAGCGGGCGCGGCGCACCATCAGCTTGGTCCGCTGCCGCTTGGAGCGGACGGTAGCTTACTGGGGTAGAAGGGAAAAGCTGGCGCCAGAATTGCCTCAGCCGTAAGCGCAGCTCGGTGAACAGCCCGCGAGGCAGGAAGAAGAGCACCAGGATCGCCAGCAGGGTGAAGATGAAGAAGCGCCAAATGCCCAAGGGACGGAGGTATTCCCGCAGCACCACCATGAAGTAGGCTCCGCCGATCGGACCGATGATCGTGCCCATTCCTCCCAGGACGGCGGCGATGATCACTTCGATCGAAACGTTGAGTGAGAGGACCAGACCGGAGGAGGCGAAGGTCATGTGATTGACCAGAAAAGCCCCACCCAAGCCGGCGACGAAGCCAGAGATGAGGAAGGCCAGCGACTTGTATTTTGACACGTGCAGGCCCGCGGCGGCCGCGGCCTCCTCGTCGTCGCGGATCGCCTCGAAGGCCCGACCCAGTCTTGAGCGAGCGACCAGCAGCAGCCCCACGGTGACCAGAGCCAGCAGAATCAAGGAGTAATAATATTTGGTCGTGACGTTGTAGCTGATAAAGCATTTGGGGAAACAGAGGATAGCCCCCTCCGCTCCGCTGCTGCTCAGGTTGAGCATCGGCACCAGGCGCTGCAGGGCCAGCGCGATCACGAGGGTGATCAGGGCCAAATAGGGGCCACGCAGCCGCAAGGCCGGCGCAGCCAAGATCAAGCCGCCCAGTGCGGCGACCACCCCGCCAATCGGGATGGTCAGCCAGGGAGACCAGCCGGTGGCCAAGCTCAGCAGGGCGCTGGTATAGCCGCCCAGGCCGATGAAGAAGGAGTGGCCAAAGCTGATCTGACCGGTGTAGCCGGAGAGGATATCCCAGCTCATGGCGAAGATGGCCCAGATATTGGCCAGGATGAGCACGTTGAGCAGGAAGGGGTTCTGCGCGAAGAGCTGGGGGACGAGGAACAGGAAGACCAGGGGGATGAGATAGAGGGCGTAGCGGATCAACTGCCACTTGGGGCGAGCTAACGCAGGCGTCATGCAATCTCTCTTCCCAGGAGCCCTTGTGGGCGAATGGTCAAGATGACTATCAGGATGAACAGTGAGACCAGACCGCGTGCCTCAGGGAAGAACTGGGCGGTGATCGTCTCGGCGTAGCCGATGATGAAGGCTGCCCAGAGTGAGCCGGGGATGCTCCCCAGCCCACCTAGCACCACGGCGGAGAAGGCGATCACCAGAGGCAAGCGATCTCCCAGGGGGCTGATCCCTAGGAACGAAGCGGAGAAGAGGCCAGCGACTGCGGCCAGCGCTCCGGAGATGGCCCAGACGAGCAGGGTGATTCGCTCCGCGCGGATGCCGACCAGTGCAGCCCCCTTGCGGTTCATGGAGAGAGCTAGGATGGCCTGTCCGGTTTTGGTCCTTTGCACGGTGAACCAGAGCAGACCGATGATCCCGACGGCGATCAGGCTGGCCACGATGCGATTGTAGCTGATGTTTATTCCCAGCAGGTAGATATCCCCTGTCACCAAACGGGGGAGGATCCGTGGGGTGGTGGAGAAGAGCAGTGCCATCGTCTGCTCCAACAGGACCGCCAACAGCAAAGTGATCAGAAAGACGATGACCGGCCGCTTACTGATGGGCCGGACGAGCAAGCGATAGACCAGCGGGGCGAAGAGGGCCATGCCTATGATGGCCAGGGAAAAGGCGAGATAGATGTTCCAACCCATCATCGTCGCGGCCCAGATGGCGATATAGGCCCCAACCATTACGAAGGCCCCATGGGCCAAATTCATGACACCAGCTACACCGAAGATCATGGTAAAGCCAACCGCTACCAGGGCATACAGCGAACTGATGAGAAAACCGGAGATCAGGATCTCCGCCAGAGTACTCACGCCGAAGGGCTCCTTTCGCTAGAGTGAGTAGGGGCGGTTCGCGAACCGCCCCTACATTGATTGCCGCTCGCTAACTCATGCCAGTCTCTTCCTCACCTCATCCAGGGCGGCAGGACGAAACCGGCCGTCTTGAGGTTGGCGGGAGAGATGACCTGTTGCTTACCGCTCTGCCACTGGATCCAGAGTCCTCCAGCCAGCCCCGGTCCGAAGCGCAGGTCATGAGGAAAGGCCTGTTTGGGCATCAAGGGCGTGACTCCGATCTCGCCGCGCTGGTAGAAGCCCAGATGGCCGGTAGTTCCGACAAAGAGATCGGTCGGTTTCCCGTCCTTGAGCGCTCCGAACTGCTCCAGCTCAGCGATGATCTTATCGGTATTGGCTTCGTTGTCAGGCAGCGTCCCTGCCTTCTCGACCGCTTCCTTGAGCATGAAAAGCGCATCGTAGCTGCTGAAGGCATTATAGCTGGGAATGGTCACCTGCGGGAAGACGTCGCTGAAGGCGGCGAAGTCGTCTACAAAGGGGATGGTCTTCTTGGTGACCGGAGCGCGCGCCGCACTGGTGAGGGTGACCACCGATTCGGCTGCCCCGTTGGTCAGCTGGTCGAAGTTCCCCTGCTGGGCTTGCACATTGATCCCCACCAAGGGCAGCGGCACCTTTTGGGCGGCCCACTGAGCGGTGGGGCGCGTGCCGGTATGGGCCATGATGGTAAAGAGACCGTCCGACCCAGCCTTCACGGCGCGGCTGAACAGCGAGGTGAAGTCGGTGGTGCTTTCGGCGTAGCGGATCACATCGACCACCTGAACCTTCGAGCCGAAGGCTCCCAGGAGTGTCTGGAAGGAATCGGTGATCGGCTTGGTCCAGGCGGAGTCCTCGGCGAGCAGGACGATCTTCTTCCAGCCCAGCTTGCCCTCCAAGAAGTCCCGCACGAAGCCGACCGACAACTGAAGTAGGAAGAAGGAGTTGACCGGCCCCAGGCGGAAGAAGAATTTGAAGTTGTTGTAGTCCTTACTCACCTGAATGGTGAGCACCGGGGTCGAGGCCCCTGTATCCAGGAGGATCTTGCGCACCACCGGGATGGCAGGGATGGTCCCGATCAGCGCTTCGCTGAAGAAGAAACCGGTGAGGAAGTCGGCACCCCGATTGGCCAGATCCTCCACGGCCAACAGGGCCTGATCCGGCCGGCCGGCGGTATCCGAGGTGATCAGATCCAGATTCTTTCCCAAAAGGCCGCCCGAGGCGTTGATCTGCTTGATGCCCAGCAGCAAGGCTTTTTCTGCCGCCTGGCCGAAGAAGGTCTCCAAGGGGTTGGCCATGCCGATGGTGATCGTCTCGGCAGCCTGGACCCAGGGACCGGCCAGCGGTCCCAAGGAGAGGGCCAACGCTCCGGCGCCGGCTCCCTTCAAGAAGGAGCGGCGGCTGAGACCGGCGGAGCTGTCCGGCCAATGATTGTTACTTTTGGTCATTAAGATTCCCTCCTTTAGCTACTGCACTTATCTTGAGCATTGTCGCTAAAAGACATGTCGCTCATGGTCACAATCTTGGGCGCTTGAGGGTCGATTAGCACCCCGCAGACGCTGCTCTTCTCCACCAGTACCGAGCGGAGTGTCACGTTGGCTGACTCACGCTGCTTGCTGAGGTCACCGATCAGGATGCCGATCGCATTGCCGGAGACGGTCGTGCTGGTGATCGTCGCCGTAGCCGTGACCGGCGGATCGGTGAGGGTGGAGCCGCCGACCAAGGTGGAGGAAGGGCCGCCGATGTGGATGCCGGCCTTGCCATTGCTCGAGAACTCTGAGCCGCTGACGGTGGCCTGGGAGTTGTCCTCAATGGCCAGGCCATAGAGCGCGTTACCCGAGCTATTAAGGCTGTCGATGGTCGCCCGAGAGCGTCCCCCCAGTTGCACTCCATCGAGGCCGTTCTTGCTGATGGAGGTGAGCAGCGAGATGTTCGCCGAGGCGTCGTCCAGCAATGAGATACCGTCGGCCCCGTTCTCGGTGATCACGATGTTAAAAACGTTGATTCGTGCCGAGTTCCTGGCCGCGATGCCCGAGCCGATCGGATTGCCCAATATCGAGATGCCGTTCTTGGTGATTACGCTGCTGATCAGCGAGAGAGCCGAGTCCCCGAAGAGGGCCACCCCGTTGGCCGCGTTGCCGGCGATGACGATATCAGTGGCATTGACCACCGCCGCATTGCGCAGCTCCAGACCGTTGAGCCCCTTGCTGATGGTGACCCCCTCTAGGGTGACATTGCTCAGTCCGACGGCGATCACCCCACCGAAGATCGTTGTCAACTTCGCACCTGAGCCGATCAGCCTCAAGTTTTTGGTGACCACAATCGGTCCCACGTAGGCGCCTGGTCCGATGGAGATGGTATCTTGTGGGGTGGCCGCAGCGATGGCCGTTTGGATGGTGGAGAAGCTGCAGCCGCTGGCACAGACGCTCAGGGTAGCAGCGCTGGCTTGCGGGGCCGGTCCCATGCCACCGACCAGCAACCCCAAAGCGATCATGGCAATTGCCCAACGCCTGATCTTCTTGTAGGAGAGACTCTTCATGCTATCTACCTCCTCTTACTTTTCGTGTCTGACTGGGTGATGCGTCCCGCTCTGCCGATATTTAACCTCTGGTTCGCTCACCTCCTCGGTCGCTGCTGTGCCAGTTGGCGCAGGGCACGCTTGTTGAATTTGCCCACGCCGGTCTTGGGTAATTCATCGATGAAGGTCACTTCATCCGGTAGCCAAAACTTGGGAAACTGCGCGGTGATCGAACCCAGCAGCTCCTCGGCCGAAAGCTGCTGGTCCGGCTTGAGCACCACGTAGGCGAGCGGCCGCTCGCTCCAGCGCTCATCCGGCACGGCGATCACTGCCGCCTCCAGCACTTGGGGATGCGCCATCAGCGCGTTCTCCAGCGCGACCGAGGAGATCCACTCGCCGCCGGATTTGACCAGGTCTTTGGTGCGATCTACGATTTGCAGATAGCTTTCCCGGTCCACCGTGACCACGTCGCCGGTGCGCAACCAGCCGCCCGCGAACCGCTGAGCGCTGGCCTCTGGATCGCGATAGTATTCGCGCGCCACCCAGGGACCGCGGACGAGCAGCTCTCCGCTGGTTTCCCCATCCCAAGGGACTTCGCAGCCGCTTTCATCCAGCACGCGCATCTCCAGACCGGGCAGGAGCAACCCTTGCTTGGCCTGCTGGGCCAACTGCTGCTCGGCCGGCCAGTCGCTCATCGAGCGCTTCAGGGTGCCCACCGAGCCCGCCGGGCTCATCTCGGTCATGCCCCAAGCCTGATGGATTTGCAAACCCAGTTTGTCGCGATAGGCCTTGATCAGGCTCAGCGGCACCGCCGAGCCGCCACAGACGATCTGCTGGAGGCTGCTCAGGTCATAATTCTGCTGCTCCAGAAATTGCAGCAGGCCTATCCAGACGGTCGGCACCCCGGCGGCGAAGCTGACCCGCTCGGTTTGGATCAGCCCGGCGATCTCTTCAGGCTGGGGGTGCGGTCCGGGTAAAACCTGCTTGGCGCCGACCATCGTGGAGGTATAGGGAATGCCCCAGGCGTTGGCATGGAACATCGGCACCAGGGCCATGGTCGTGTCCGCCTCGGAGATGCCAAAGCCGCCGGCCAGGGCGAGCGCGAAGCTGTGCAAAAAGAGCATCCGATGGGTGTAGATCACCCCTTTGGGATCCCCGGTGGTGCCAGAAGTGTAGGCCAGGCCAGCGGGCAGCCCTTCGTCCAGTTGGGGAAAATCATAGTTTTCCGGCGCCTCGGCCAGCAGCTCCTCGTAAGAGCAGACCGGCGCCAGCGAAGTTGGGGGCAGCTCTCCCTCGCACATAATCACGTAGCGCTGAACTCCAGGAAGTTTCGCCGCAACTTGCTCGATCGCCGGCACTAGATCTTCGTCAATGAAGAGAAGCTTATCTTGAGCGTGATTGATCACATAAGCGATCTGTTCCGGGGAGAGCCTGATATTGACCGTGTGCATCACGGCACCCATACAGGGCAGGCCGAAGTAGAGCTCCAAATGACGGTGGGTGTTCCAGGCGAAGCTGCCCACCCGGTCGCCCTGGCCGATCCCCAAGGCGGATAGAGCATTGTCCAGTCGGCAAACTCGCCGATAGAACTGCCGATAATTATAGCGGCTGATTCCCTGAGCGCCGCGCGAAACGATCTCTTGGCGGGGGAAGAAGCGCCGAGCGCGCTCTAAGAAGTTGGTCAGGGTTAACTGGTAGTCCCGTGAGACTTGAGAGCTCAGGCCAGCCGACATTCTTCCTCCTTATCCAAAACGTTGCCCGGGGGACTGGTGGCTTTGGGGCGTGGACGCTTTGTATCCGATTGGCAGTATACTACAATAGCTTGGGAGCATTTGTCAAGTTGGCAGATCATACCGGCGTTGAAGCGCGTTTGAATTGGACTTATCTCTTGGTGTAAGATTAAAATGGTAGCTATAGCTAGGACGGCTTGCCGGTCGTCCTCAATGAACCAGGAGGTCCAGCTATGAAGCTCTGGATGATAATCGGAGCGGTCGTGTTGGCAAGCATAGCCTTGCTCATCGCCTTTAACCTGACCGGCCCCGGCAGCGGGCAGCAGGCCAGCCAGCCAGCACCGAGCAGCACCCAACATCAGCCGCAAAAGACCCAGACCAGCCCCCCGGCCACGCAAAAGCCCGAAACTCCCAAAGAGCAACCTGAGAAACCCGGCAAGACAGAAGAGCCTCAGCCGCCGGCCGAAAAGCCAGCCGAAAAGCCGGCCACGCCCAGCACCCCTCCCAGCAAGTTATCTACCAAAGGCGTGAAAAACCCCGATACGCTGATCATCGCCGATGCGGGCAACGTCGCTGTCACGCTGGACCCAGCTTTTGCTTATGACACCAGCAGCGGTTTTCAGCTCTACAATATCTATGAGAACCTGATCAAGTACCAGGGGGTCAGCACGACGGAGTTCGCCCCGCTGCTGGCCACCCAAGTCCCCAGCACCCAGAACGGCCTGATCAGCCAAAACCCCGACGGCTCCGAGACGATCACCTTTCCGCTGCGCTCCGGGGTCAAGTTCCAAAACGGAGATCCGCTCACTCCGGAGGACGCCGCTTACAGTTTTCAACGTTTGCTGCTCTTAGACCGCAGCGGTGGCCCCTCTTGGCTGCTGATCAAACCGCTCTTCGGGGTGAACGCAATTGAAGATCATGCCGTCCAGTTGGAGGCCAAGGCCAGCGGGCAGACGCCCCAGCAAATCCGCGCTGCGGCCAAGAAGGCAGGTGAGCCCGTGCTGAAGACGCTCAGCTCCAAGACGGTGCTGCGGGTCTGCCGGGATGTCCAGCAGGCGGTACAGGTCAAGGGCGACCAAGTTGTCTTCCACCTGCCGCAGCCCTTCCCGCCCTTCTTGGCCATACTGGCTCACGGTGCCTCCTGGTCCTCGATCATTGATAAGAAATGGACCACGGCCCAGGGCGGCTGGGACGGCAACTGCGCCGACTGGCTCAAATATCATGACCCGGTTAAGGTCAAGGACCCGCTCTATGATGTGACCAACGGCACCGGCCCCTTTAAGCTGGAAAAGTGGGACCATACCACTCAGCAGATCTGGCTGCTGCGCAACGATAATTACTGGCGCGGTCCGGCCAAGCTGAAGCGGGTGATCGACAAGAGCGCGGGCGAATGGTCCACCCGCCAATTGATGCTGGACAACGGGGATGCCGACCTGGCCGTCGTGCCCCGCCAGTTCGTCGACCAGATTGACGGGACGCCCGGCATCCGTCTGGTCAAAGGCCAGACCGAGTTCGTGTTGGACTACATCTTCTTCAACCAGAAGATCCGTCCTGAAGGCAATCCCTACATCGGCTCCGGCAAACTGGACGGCCAGGGCATCCCACCGGACTTCTTCGCCGACCTCAACGTGCGGGCGGGCTTTGAGTACAGCTTCGACTGGAAGATCTACATCAAAGAAGCACTCAAAGGAGAGGCCGAGAAGCCGACTGGACCCATCCCGCTGGGGGTCCCCTACTTCAACCCCGAGAACCCCACCTATCACCTCGATCTGCAACAGGCCAAAGCGCACTTCCAAAAGGCGTTCGGCGGCAAGCTCTGGAAGGTCGGCTTCAAGCTGAACTTCGTCTGCGTCTCACCCTGCGAGGGGGCCTACAAGACCGCCTTCGAGATCCTGCGCCGCAACTTGCAGAAGGTCAACCCCAAGTTCAAGCTGGGGGTCACTCCGGTCCAGTGGTCAACTTTCCTGGGTCAGTCGGTGCAATCCATCCCTCCACTCTTCGGCAGCGGCTGGCAGGAGGACTATCATGACCCGCACAACTGGGTCTTCCCGGTGATGAGCAGCCAGGGGACCTACTCAGAATATCTGGGCATCGGCACCAGGTATGACAAATTAATTCAAGCAGGGATCACCACCTTGAATAAAGCCAAGCGCCAAGAGATCTATAATAAGCTACAAAAGCTAGCTTATGACGACGCGATCGCCATCTTCCTGGATCAGCCCCTGGGACGCCACTATGAGCGCACCTGGGTGGGCGGCTACTACTATAACGCGCTGCATCCCTTGGATCTCTACGCGCTCTACAAGGCGACCAAGGCCCAGCCCAATATGAAGCTGATCGAGCAAGCGCACCTGACCGTCAAGCAATGGTAATCAGCCAGAGATGATCGCTTACATCATCAGGCGGCTGCTCTTTCTGCCGGTCCTGCTCTTCGGGGCCAGCCTGGTGCTCTTCGGGATGATCCAGTTGATCAGTCCCTACACCCGGCTGGGCCTCTATGTCACGAGCCCGGTGCAGCTCAAGGGGGGCAGAGAGGCGATGGATCGTATGTTGGTCAAATACGGCCTGACCGACCCACCCCAGGTGCGCTATGGTCGCTGGATCAACTCCATCGTCCACCTGAACTTCGGTTGGTCGGAGACGGCCAACAGCACGGTGCTGAAGGCCTTTCGCCATCGTTTCCCGGCCACGGCCGAGTTGGCGCTCTACACCTTCCCCCTCATCATCTGGCTTTCGATCTGGCTGGGAGTGCGAGCGGCCTTGCAGCATAACCGCTGGTTCGATCAGCTCACGCGGCTCTTCAGCACCAGCGGCTATGCCATCCCCAGCTTCGTGCTGGGGATACTCTTGCTGATGGTCTTTTATGGCCTGCTGGGCAAGCAGCTGGCCGGAGGACCCTTCGCCGGCTGGTTTGAACCGGGTCGGCTGAGCCAACATTTTATCAACGTCACCTCCGAGCCGAGCTATCACTGGTACACGGGGATGATCACCGTGGACGCGCTGCTCAACGGCCGCCTGGACGTCTTCTGGAACGGTCTGGGCCACCTGATTCTGCCGGTGATCACCCTGGCCACGGTCAGCATTGCCGGGCTGCTGCGGGTGATGCGCTCCAGTATGCTGGAGACGCTGCATCAGGACTACGTGCGCACCGCGCGGGCCAAAGGCCTGCCGGAGCAGGCCGTGATCTACAAGCACGCACGGCGCAACGCGCTGATCCCCATGGCGACCTTGATCGTCTATCTGGTGATCGGGCTGCTCGGTGGGGTGGTGATCACCGAGACGGTCTTCGGCTATCCGGGCATCGGACAATGGGCGGCCCAGGCGGCCCTGCAACTGGATATCCCGGCGGTGCTCTTCTTCCTGACCTTCAGCACCTTCTCGGTGGTCTTCGCCGATCTGCTGATAGACCTGCTCTATCCCATTCTCGACCCACGGGTCAGGCTATCATGAGGACGCCCATCCGGAGTAGGGGCGAGCAGGCGGGCCGCCCCCACTCTGGGCTGGAGCGGCTCGGTTGGCTGGGCCGGCGCCTGAGTGAACGCCTGGCCCATCCAACTCAGGTAGTCAGCTCCGTCCTGCTAAGGCTGCTGCGCAACCCGACCTCGGCGCTGGGCCTGCTCTTGCTGTTCTGCTTCACGCTGGTGGCCCTGCTGGCCCCGATCTTGGCCCCGCCGGAGCCGGACCGCAGCCCCTATGACATGCCTCAGAGCCAGATCATGCGCCCTTTCCAACCTCCGGCGGGTGAGGACTCGTATATGCCCACGCCCTCACCGCCCAGCCCCGACCATATACTGGGCACCAGTCAGGATCAATATGACATCTTCTATGGGCTGGTCTGGGGGACGCGCACCGCCTTTCGCCTGGGCATCCTGGTCATCTTCAGCACGCTGCTGATCGGCATCACCGTAGGCGCGGTCTCCGCCTATGCCGGCGGCTGGGTGGACGAGTTGATCCAACGCGGGGTGGAGATCTTTCTCGTCTTCCCCTTCCTGGTGACCACCATGGTGCTCACCGCCATCCTGGGCAAGGGCATCAATAATATTATCCTTGCCTTTATTATTTTCGGTTGGGCTTTCTATGCGCGGCTTATCAGAGGCGAAGTGCTCCATGTGAAAGAGAATAATTATGTGGAGGCCGCGCGGGCGATCGGCGCTTCCGGGCGGCATATCATCATGCGCCACCTCTTGCCCAATGCCGTCTATCCGGTGTTGGTGCTGGCCTCGCTGGACATCGGCTCGATCGTACTGGCCGCGGCGGCACTGTCGTTTTTGGGGCTAGGCACCCCCGGCTACGCCGACTGGGGGGGGATGATCAACATGGCCCGCTCTTGGATCATCCAGTCGCACGGTGAGACCTTGGCTTACTGGTATACCTTCGTCTACCCCGGCGTGGCCATTACTCTCTTCGTGTTGGGGTGGAACCTACTGGGCGATGCGGTGCGAGACATCTCCGATCCACGCCTGCGCCGGGGGCGGGGCTGATGCTGATTGGGTTGGTTATAGTTAGGTGGAGTGCGAAGCATACGGGTATAAGAAGCGAACGCGAATATCGATACGGCGTACAATCGGCAGGAATATCCCATGCATATCATTACGTTGGAAGATCAAATTGGTGGACAACTGGACGTCGGCTTTGTGATTACGGGATTGTATGAGGACGGCTATGGCGAAGAAATGAACGACGCCCTGACAGAATACATGCCCACTTTCATCGCCACACGAGCAGTGAAGCTGTAGGGTTGGAGAAGAGAGGCGACACCTAACCAAGCGGTGTGGCCTGCCCCTCGAAAAGCGGACCGGCTAGAATGTAGTGGACCCCTCAGATCGGGCACCTCCTGGAGGGAGTTTGAAGCGGCGTGGCAACAGGGTCAGGTCAACGGTTGCGATTCGATTAAACCTGAGCTAGAATGCGTCCAACTTTAGGGGTTTACTACACCCTTGGGGCTCACTTCATCGCATCTGTCGTTACGGTCAGGGTTTTCAACATCTACGGCCCATCGTAAGGGATTATTTGCGATGTATTCACGAATATGGCATAATTCGTCATCGTTTCGGATGACCCGTTCGTAATAATTGCGTTGCCACAACCTGCCGGGGAAGGGAGGCCAGCCTTGGTCCTTTACGCCGACCGTGTATTGATGGGTGGTGATGGATTTGAAGGCACCGATCACCGATCCCAAGGATGGATTTGGTTCTGATGATGATGATGTAGGGGCAGGTCTTGTGCCTGCCCTGGTAGGGGCACCTGCCCGATCTGGGGTGCCCGCTGGGGTATCCATACCCTGGGCACCCACAAGGGGTGCCCCTACCAGGGCAACGGTCCCGTGGAAATGGTTGGGCATGAGCACCGATTCGTCCAAGGTCACAAACGGAAAACGCAGCGGCAATCTCGCCCATGCCTGTTCAACCATTCGCCCTGCATCGTTGATTCTCATCTGGCCATTCACGATCTTCCCCAGGAGACATTCGTGATTCTGAGTGCAGATAGTCACGAAATAGGCGCCGACCTGGGCATAATCGTAACCCTTGAGACGGATCGAGCGCCGCTGGTGAGGTTGAGGATCAAAGCGCATTCCAAACCTCTCCTCATGTTCTTTTGCTTTGCGCATCCCTCTTTTCAAACATGCCCTGAGGTTCCTACAGGTTCCAGTTGCAGTTTCTCGATGTTCTTAAGAGCAATTCGTGCCGTCGCCGCTGACTTCAGTGTGAAGGTCACCTGGAAGAGGGGCTGAGCCGGAGACGCAACGCGACGGGCTGTCTGCTCGCTCCACCCGTTGAAGGCCTCATCTCCCTCTATCTGGAAGACGAGCACGGCGTGATTGGGGATCTCAGCCAAGAGCGAGGGGTGTTCCCGCAGAAACCGGTCGAAAACGCTCACCAGTTCGTCATGCTGATGCTCAAAGGCTGCGTTGCTCATGGAAACCTCCCTTGTAAGAATCGTTCTCGATAGAGACGCCAGGAAACGGAGAATGGATCAAATAAATTGGGTTAGCTCTTGGAGCACGACTTCAATATCTCGAATTGCATCCCCTGACAGAGGAGATGTCTCCACCTGACCATGCTCATCATGGTAGTGATGTGGGAAGGTTGCCAACTGGCGAAACTCCTCCTTGTTGTCCCAACGCAGCAGAGGAACATCGCTAAAAAGCTGGTATGCGTAGTCCGTGTGCCCTCGATTGTAGTATATTCTTAATGGTCGTTAAGGCACCGAGCAGCGCCGGCAAGGAGGTCAAGCACCCACCTCTTGGCGGATACCCAGCCAGCTTTCCAGCATTTCCTTAGTCGTCTTCCAATCCAGCCAGTCATCCTCCTCACGCATGATGGCTCGGCTCAGGCTCTGGCGCTGTTCGGGCGAGAGATGGCCCTTGTCCAGCAGGAGCGAACGCTCATGGAGATAATCGCGGAACCGCTCGAAGGTCATCCCATACTTACGCTCGAAGCGGTACATTCCGCGCTGCAAGGTCGTAATCTGCCCTAGGATATACTCGCGCAGCAGGGCCTGGAGGGCTTCCTCCTCGCTGGCAAAGAGCTTCCTCCTGATCAAAGGTTCAATCGCCGTACTTACCTTAGTACCCATCGCTCTTGCTCCTCCTCTCGGCTGTATACCAGTCAGTCCACTCAAA